>JAQBYJ010000020.1 GCA_027622555.1 Verrucomicrobiota bacterium | reverse complement strand
AGTGGTTTGGACCCATTCTCGGAAGTGCTCAAAATCCGGTAAATTCATAATGAGGAGACCTACAAGGCAATGGAGATAACGGAGGAAAAAATCCATACAACTCTGTTTCCTCAGTTGCCTCCTGTTCAAAGCATTTTTCTAAACGGAAAAAAGATACAGGATTTAACCACCAGTCTCCGCCAAGGCTACGCCACGGCACGGCTGATGACACTGATTTTCACTGATGAAAAAAGACAAAATAATTCGTGGTTAATTGTTTATTTTCAAAGAGAGACTGCTTTCAGTTTTTCGCGTAATTCAGAGCTTTTCGTAGTATAAGCATTTCCATTCCTGGTGTTTATGGTCCCGGATCAGGTATGGGTCCCGCCATAGCCTTCATGATTATCCTTCCACTTATACTTTTCTACCTAACAATAGATATCGGAATTGCTTCGCTTCACATCTCTCAATTTATTGGATGTTTAAGAAAGAAACTGAAATGAAATCCAATCAACTTCCCTACTCCGTTTTCCTCTGTTTGGCGGCCTTCGCGATCAACCTTCAGGCGCAAAAAACGGAAAAAGCAGAACCCGAGCCGCACTATGCCGAATCCGTGCCCAAACCCACTTTGGCTGAAGTTCGTTATGGAGACCATGAACGACACGTTCTTGATTTCTGGAAAGCTCCGTCCAGCACGCCCACACCAGTGGTTATTGTCATTCACGGTGGTGGATGGACAGGCGGAAGCAAGGAGCGTCTCGATCGTTTTGCGGACACGGAAGTACTGTTGAAAGCAGGTATTTCCGTCGTGGCAATCAACTACCGCTTGATGAAACATTCGGAAGATGTTGTGCCTCCGGTGAAAGCGCCTTTGCATGATGCCGCCCGTGCCTTGCAGTTTGTCCGGAGCAAGGCCAAAGAGTGGAATATTAATAAAACCCGTATCGGTGCCGCCGGTGGTTCGGCAGGAGCCTGTTCCAGCCTCTGGCTGGCCTATCACGACGATCTGGCCGATCCCGACAGCAAGGACCCGGTCGCCCGTGAATCCACCCGCCTCTGGTGTGCCGCGGTTAACGGACCTCAGACCACTCTCGATCCAAAACAGATGATAGAGTGGACACCCAACAGTCGCTATGGCGGACACGCTTTTGGGAAAAAGAACTTTTCCCAGTTTCTGGCAGAGCGTGATAGCATCCTGCCCTGGATTGCCGAGTACTCCCCTTATGCCCTGGTAACTCCAGACGATCCCCCGGTATTTTGCTCGTTTGGTGCTCCGCCGGCCATAGGTAAGGAACAAAAGGATCCTACCCACACGGCCAACTTCGGCGTAAAACTGCAAGAGCACTGCCGGGATGTCGGCGTCAAATGCGACTTCGTCTATCCTGGCGCTCCCAATGTGAAGTTCGAGAATCCAACGGATTACCTGATCGCGACGCTGACCGCCTCCTACTAAATCTCACGCTCGAACTGTACAAAGGGATAGGTTGCCTATCATTCCGACCAATAATCTTCAATCAACAATGCCCGTAAAAATCCGTCTATTATTCTACTGGTAAAGTTCAAGTCGCCGCTCAGCCTTGAAGAGATTGCCGAAAGCCACATCGAGGTGTTTATAGTTTTCTTATCGCGGAGGGATTAGGGCACTCCGGCTAATTTTGAGGCAACAGCTTTTTTCGCGCAGGATTAAGTCCTTTACTGGCCCAGTTCTTCAGATAGGCTATCCCCATGTTCAACTTCGATAGCCCCAAAAATTTCCTACCCCTATTTTCAATTGCCTTACTGATGGTCTGCATGGGTTGCAGCCAAGTGATGGACGAGGATGAGACAGTCTATCTGGGCAACGGCATCAAGATCGGAGAAGTATCCGACACGACGGCAATAATCTGGGCGCGAACCACAAGCTTAGCCGAGCCGTTTAACCAAGGTTCTGAATTCCTCATTAAGGACAGAAAACTGTCTAGTAAACTGGGTGGATTGACCGATGAGGAGTTGGGACCCGAAGGACGCTACGGACTTCAGTTACCGGAAGGCCTTTCGTTAGATCAAGTTGTGCATGCTGTTCCGGGAAGCTCGGGCGAGGTTCGGCTTACGTACTTCGAATCGGGAAAGCAAAGCTCCAGGAAAACAACCGGGTGGCAAGCGGTGGATCCCAACCGTGATTACACAAAACACTTTCCCATGGATGGCTTGAAGCCAGCTACGGAATACAGCATTACCGTGGAGGCGCGTAAGAACAAATCAAGCCGGACACCTTACGTGGTAAACAGCACGTTCACCACCGCACAAGAAAAAGATAAATCGCAAAAAGTGACCTTGGCCGTGACAACGTGCACGGGATACCTATCGAGAGATGCTGGCGACAATGGTCATCACATTTACGCCTCCATGTTAAAGATGAATCCCGACTTCTTTGTGCATGCCGGAGACATTATTTACTACGATCAAATGGAACCCTATGTGACGCACATCGACCTGGCGCGTCACAAATGGAACCGTATGTTCGGATTTCCCAATACACGTGCTTTCCTGAATGAAGTGCCCTCCTACTTCATGAAGGACGATCATGATTCCTGGGACAACGATTGCTGGCCAACCATGACGCCGGAAATGGGAGCGTTCACCTATGAAGATGGTCGGACCGTATATGACGAACAAGTTCCCATGAGTGACAAAAAGCACTACCGGACCTTTCGTTGGGGTAAAGACCTTCAGATATGGTTGATGGAGGTCAGAGACTTTCGTACTCCAAACTTTTATCCGGACGGTCCCGACAAATCGTTGTGGGGCGCGGAACAGATGAAGTGGTTCAAAGAAACGGTAGAAGCCTCGGACGCGACTTTCAAACTCCTGATCAGCCCCACACCGATAGTCGGCCCCGATCACCTATGGAAGGGAGAGAAGAACGACAATCACGTAGATGAAGGTTGGGCTACCGAAGGGAACATGTTGCGCGAGTATATTGGAAAACAGAAGAACATGTATTACATCTGTGGCGACCGCCACTGGCAGTACATTTCCAAACATCCTGAAACGGGAATGATCGAATATGCAGCCGGTGCTTCGACCGATAAACATTCACTTCCCATAGACAATCCAGACAAATCCAGGCATCTATATTACAAACCAGATGTCGGAGGATTTTTGTCGGTAACCGTGGATCGCGTCAAGGGAGTGCCAACGGCTACCTTCACTCATCACGGCGTGATGGGGGAAGTGTATAATGAAGATGTCCGGGTAAGTGTAGATTAAAGATCCTCCTTTTTCGTCCCGCACAAGGTAACTTTCATTCCTAACTTTGAAGCAAGAGCAGCTTTGGTTTCCATGCAAAGATCGGCCTCTTCAACACTGTTAGCGTAAGCGACCTGGATGTGGTTGGCTTGGTGCCGAGCCATCATTTGGTTCCTCTATAGTTGCTGCCAACTGGGAGCGGAAGCGACTTCAAGAAGTGGTGCGTTGCGGAAATTGTCTAACGCATATCCAAATGGTGGATATTGTTCCAAACAAATTTCAACGGCATCGCGAGGACGCGATGGCCCTACCAACGTTTTGCTGAGAGGTAGGGCAACTGCGTCCGCTTGGCCCGGGGAATGGGTCGGCCCAGTCGACTACCAACGTTTTGCTGAGAGGTAGGGCAACTGCGTCCCCGCAGTGCCGCCTCATGGAATCACTCACCCATCCACAAGCGCCAACCGAAACGCTACCATCTCCTCCGCATTCCGAACAAGTAAGACATCTCCAACCAGGACAGGGTGATTCCAGGTCTTTCCTTCAATCGCTGGAATGGATGCGAGCTCGGTAAACTTGTCAGGCTTCGCCTCCACTAACGCCAGCTCACCTTCTTCGGATAAAATAAGTAATACATCCTGGTCGGCTAACAGAAATAGTTGACCACTACCATAGCGTCTGCCCTTCCAGTTTCGGTTCCCATCCTCGGTGTTTATACAAACAAGATTATTTCCATCGATGCCATACGCATGGTCTTTGTGAATGACCAAATCGCTGAAATAGGGCTTGAATCGATTCGTCCGCCAAAGCTCTTCAGTCGTCCATCCATCAGGCCCACTGGAAACGATGACTCGCCCGACACCAGAGGACTCACCAGCGCTAATCAAAAGATCGTGATCAGAAATAAAAGCAGGTTGCACGATGCGAGATCCGGACTCCCATCTATGGTTCCATAGAACAGTTCCGTTTTTCGGATCAAGGCTGACTACTCCACTCTTGCTTGGGAGTAAGACTTGATCGACGCCATCGATGTTTGCATGATGGGGTGAGCTGTATCCATCACCCCCTTTTGGGCCTATCCATCGTAAATCACCGGAATCTTTATCATAGGCAACCAGCGTCCCGACGACGGCAATCACAACAACCTTACCGACTACCAAAGGTGAACTTGAGAACCCCCAGAGTGGAATGTTTGTGCCCGTATCTTCCCCCGCATTTTTAGACCAAATGACCGACCCATCCAAAGCATTCAGAGCGTTGAGGATTCCGGTAGCACCACAGGTGAATAAACGTCCGTTGCTCAACGTTGGTGTCCCACGCGGACCAGCACCGGCATTCGCTTCCCAGAAGCGGACATTATCACTATGCCTCCAAACGAGCTCACCCGTGGTTAGGTGGTAGCAGGAAACGACTTCATCATCACCTCGTTGTTCCTGGGTGAAAAAGAGTTCTCCCAACACCGCAAAAGAGGACCAACTCGGTCCAATGGGACGACGCCAGATTTCAGTCGGCGGAGAGGACGACCAATCGGTATCGATACGAATCCCGTGAATGATTCCATCACGATTGGCACCACGGAATCCTGACCACAAAACCTTGGAATCGTCGGAGATTGAAACAGAAGAAAAACCAGCTGACTCAGTGTTCTGTTCAACCAGTCGATCTTCTGCTGTTTTGGACCAGCGCCATGCGAAGTCCTGATCGAAATCGCTGGTAAAACCTCCGGACCGCACCAAGGTCCACATACCGCAGGCAAGCACAACGGCCCCGGCCATGGAGAACCATCTAGGTCCATCGGCATGACGTACAGGTCAAGGCCCACAACAGGAATGCAAGACACAAAGCGGGAATGGCATAAACGAAGTAAGTCATTCCCATGCCATTGGTCGCAATGGAAACGTGTAGGAAATTTTTTACTACAAAAAGCACTACTCCCATCAACACAACACCCCCTATGCGCTCCGACCAAGAAGCCCGGCTAAAGAACAACCACCAGATCACAAACAAAGGCCCTGCGGCCAAAGCCCCCATTACACCCACCACCATGGCGCTGGGAATTAAAATCGGCACAACAAATCTTAGTAGCCATTGAAGCGTGACGATGAGCACTCCAGGCCAAAGTCGAAGAGGTTTACTTGAAGTTATTTGGTGAGAGAAATGGTTGGACATCGTGCATTGAATTGAAGGTTTTCCACTGGTAGTTTATGAGACAACTCAGACAGTAGATACCTTTACACAGACAAAGGCGATAAGTTGCAGTATAAAGAAGTCTTAGAATAATCGCGGTTAAAACCGCTCACAATTCCTTAAAGGTCGAATCCAGATGTTTCGGAATCGAACCAAGTCCCCGTGATCCTGAAGCATGAGCGGACCGATTGACTCTTGTGAGTCCTCAGGAGGCAAGGCTTTGTGCGTGGTAGGTCCCAGTAATTCTGTACCATGCTGTACAACCACCCCATTTAGAATAGCGGTTATACGAGCAGGCTTTTTGCGTTCTGCATTTTCAAAAACCGGGGTTTCCCAAACAATATCGTAAACATTCCATTGGCCCGGCTCACGTATGGCATTCACGAGGGGCGGGGTCTGCCCGTACATGGCTCCCACCGTACCATCCGCATAGGTAGGATTGTTATGATTATCCAGCACCTGAATTTCATAGAGCCCCATAAGAAACACACCGCTGTTCCCACGACCCTGCCCTTCGCCATTTATCTCCGTAGGACAGCTAAACTCCAGATGCAGCTGAATGTTTCCGAACGATTCGCGCGTGCGGATATTACCCGTACCCGGAACTACTTCCATGGAGCCATCGTCAAGTAACTTCCATGAGGCGGACCCTCCTTCCTTAACAGACTCCCACGCCTCCAGATTTGAACCATCAAAAAGAACCAGCGCATCACTCGGGGCCCTATTTCCAGATCCGGGAGAAACGATGGGCGGCTGTGGGCGGGTTCCATCGTGTACTGCGTATCCACTATCTGGCAACACCGGCATATCACTGTAACCAAGATGTTCGTTTTCGGGGGATCGGTTCATAAGCGCTGATTAACAATATTATTGGCGAAGTTCTCCACAATCGGGATGAGGAAGCGGAATGCTCACGCCTTGAGCTTTCGGATTCATAAATGGTTCAGCGAGTGGACCATCGCCAATCGTGATGAGAACATTGTGTAACAGCTTATAGTTTTCCTTAACGGGCTCTTTTAATGCTGACGCTTCCAGCGGATGTTCTTCCAAAGGATCTAGCTGCATATCAATGAACCTTCCATCACCGTACAATTTATACTTCTGATTGAATACAAACCGGGCAGCCGGCATGGGTGTTTGGAAATAATCACTGCCCCACTGGGGATCGTAGTGCATGAAAATCCAGTCACGTGGTGCTAGGTCCGGGTTCTTTGCGTAAGGCAGGAAATTAATTCCATCCAGTTCTTTAAGTTTCTCTGCGGTAATCTGATTTGGTTTTACAGCCGCTGCTATCGTTGGAAACACATCCATGATATCCACCAAGCCATGTCGGACTTCGCCCTGGGGCAAGGTTCCCTTCCATTGAATGATATAAGGCACATGCGTGCCGGAATCTCGCGTGTACCACTTCCCACCCGCAACTGGCTGGCCGTTTCGCAGGGAGGTGATTTGTGGATGCGTTCCATTGTCGCCAATAAAAAAGATCAAGGTGTTTTCGGTCAGTTTATGCTCCTCCAATTTGTCCAATACCCGACCGACCATCTTATCCAGGTAAGCCATTATCCCGCTAAACTTTTCTTCCTTGGTTGTGGCCTCCAAGGAATCCGGGGTCGTCGTCCATGGATCATGCGCGAGCAAGGGCGTATAATATAAACAGAACGGCTCCTCTTTCTTTCGATCGATAAAATCCAACACGTAGTCGTTCAAAACTTTCGGGCCGAAATCATCTTTGCAATAGGTCCTGGCCTCACCATTGACGGTGAGTGTGGGTTGCCAGTAACGCTTGCCTTTCAAAAACCATTCCAACTGCCAGACGATGTGCTCATCGAAACCAACATCGGCAGGGTGGCTTCCACGACGGCCATCAAAATGATTTCCGGCCAACTGCCACTTTCCGGCAACCGCGGTACTGTAACCTTCGTCTTTGAGAAATTTGGAAAACGTATAGTGCTCAGGATTTAAATGAGCGAATGCCTCATAGTGCTTGAAGTTGTATGTTCCCGTCATCAACCGAGTTCGCGAGGTCGTGCAAACGGGTGTAGCATGCCCGGAATCAAAACGGACACCATGTTGAGCTAAAGAATCAATCCTTGGAGTGGAGTATTGGCCGCCATAGACACCTATCGTTTCGACCCCAATATCATCAGCAAAGATGACCACAATATTCGGCCTCGTTTCAGGAAGTCTGGAGTCGGAGATTTCCGAAGACTTTGAACAACCAGTAAGTACGGCCAGACACAAAACGAGGAACGAATATTTAAATATCATCATTCCGAACTACCCAGGATATACCCTGGCGCAAAATCTGGCGAAAGGACGGATGGCCCCACCCCACTGCATCGTGCCCCAGTTGGAAACAAAAAATGCGGCTCGCTCCAACCTCGCGAGTCCAAGCGGTAGACTTCATAGTATCCGGATGGTCCACTGTCAGCAGAAGCTGTCCATCAACTTCCTCACTCGGCATGTGATAGCCTTCGTCAACCGTTTGAAACGATTCCACTCCTTGCAATATGGGATGTGATACATCTCTCACCTCGACTCGCTGCTCGGTATCGAAATGGAAACTGAATCCTTCGTCCGGGTTTGAGGTTCTATTATTAATTCCGATTACGCCGTCCCAGAATGGCCACTCCGGAAAGGCAAAGAATGAGTGATGTAATGCCACCACACCCTGACCGCGCTCGAAGAGTCTTTCGATCGCTGGACGGGGATCTCGTTTGAACCAAGTGTCTTCCACCATGGGCACTTCGATTTGCATGGTGTAAAAAACGACTGCATCGTAGGCGTCTCGGATCTCATCAGGTGATGTGCCGAAATCGTCAATATGCTGTATGTAGGCATCCACTCCCTCCATTTCACGAAAGAGACCATGAAACACAGGAAGGTCAAAAGGATGGCCTCCCGTGATGACCGCAATTTTAAGATCCTCCATAAATTCAGTTCTGGGTCAGGTCCCAGTTTTCGTTGAATGGAGTATGCTGGTCCATCATCAGCTTGTGCAGTTGAGCGGCCAATCCAGGAAGTACAGTCGCTTGATCGTGTTGCTCGGCGATATCCCAAGTAATATCATACAATTCAACGGGGGCACTCTTGTTGTCCATCAATCCAACCCGAATGGCCTTCCATTGATTTAAATAAAGCACCGCCTGCTTTCCTCGGCGTTCCGGAAACTCCCAATAAAGAAACTCGTGATGGTTTTGCTGATGGCTGTTACCAGTCAATTCAGGAAGTATAGAAATTCCATCAGTATCCGGCATATCCATACCCAATATTTCTGCCATAGTTGGCATCATATCCCAGAATCCGGACATAAGAGCACTCTCGGTCTTTGGAGGAATTTTTCCTGGCCACGAAGCAATGAAAGGAACCCTCGTCCCACCATCGTATAAATCTCTTTTATAGCCCTGGAAATTTCCATTGGAATCGAAAAAAGCGTGGTCGTGATTTCCCTCGTGGTGTGGCCCATTGTCACTTGAAAACATAATCACCGTGTCTTCACTCAATCCGAGCTCGGCTACCAGAGCGACAATTTCTCCGACCCAGTCGTCGATGTACTGAATCATGCGGGCAAATCCTTTTTCCTGGATCGGCCACGCCTCATCCGAAAATACTCCAAGATCGTGGACGGCCATGCCGTTGGCGTTTGGGTTAATAATACGTTCGCCTGATTCCGACCAATCGTAGGTCCCTTCATTATTCGCGTGCGGGATGTTTAGAGCGTAATACAGGAAAAAGGAATTGTCCTTATTTGATCGAATGAAATTGAGTGCATTGTCGTGAATCAACTGCGGCGCATAATCAATTTTTTTGGTAGCCACTCCACGACCCTCCATGTCGAAGCGGTCGTCTTTGAAAAAGTCTGGCACCTCATTTCTTAATGGTTCGCGTTTACCATTATGAATCATGAATTCGGGGTAATAATTGTGGGCATGAAACATATTGAGATAACCGTAGAACTCATCGAATCCTGCACGCGCAGGGTCATCATTATCGGGTGGGCGGCCCACTCCCCACTTACCTATGCACGCGGTCTGATAGCCGGCACCTTTAAATAGCTTGGCCAAAGTAAATTCATCCGCTGGTAAGGAGCTGTATCCGTTGTCACGGATCGAACCTCGCCCACTATGCTTACCTGTCATCAAAACATAACGGGAAGGCGCGCAAACCGTTGCACCGGCATAGTGACTGGTAAACCGCATTCCATTCTCTGCAAGTCTGTCCAGATGGGGAGTTTGTAGTGTCTGCTGACCATAGCAGGACAGGTCGCCGTAACCAAGGTCGTCCGCTAGAATATAGATCACATTCGGGGTTGAAAATGCGGCTGTGCAAAAAAATGATACGGTAGCCGAAAAAAGAAGAAGAAGAAACTTCGGGGAACTCATTAGGCTACAGCTTTTCAAATCCTTGAGGCACTGAGCAAGCCCGAAGCAGGAGTTGAAGGACAATTCCTATTGATCCTCCAAAGTTCTTCGGGAATATACCCATTAAAGTAAGCTCCATTTCCCTAAGTCATGAAACACAAAATGAATTCCCATAAAACACAACTTGCCGGATTACTAACTGCCCTGTTCATATCAGGTTCGTACCTAAATGCTGAAGACTGGCCCCATTGGCTTGGGCCGAACGGAGACAACATCGTGGAAGCCGCCGACAACTTCGATCCGGATCTAAAGAATTGGAAAATCGCCTGGCAGACAGATGTGGGCCTTGGCTACTCGACCGTAACGAGCGCAAACGGAAAAGCCTACACCATGGGGCACGATGGAAAATCGAGCGAAACCATCATCTGTTTCAATGCGGCAACGGGTGAAAAGATTTGGGACCATACCTATTCCGGACAATTGATTCCTGCCATGCATGTGGGAGGTCCCAACGCATCGGTGACAGTGAGTGGTGATGTTGTCTACACCGTGAGCAAAGATGGCCGGGTTCTTTGCCTGAATGCTACATCTGGAGCTGTCCTCTGGAGTACCCAATTAACTGGATTATTGGACATGGAAGTTCCTAAGTGGGGATTTGGCAGCTCGCCCGTTGAATACCAGGGTGACCTGATTATCAGTGCTGGAAAAACAGTAGCTTTGGACAAATCCTCGGGTCGCCCAAGCTGGGTCTCCGACACGGCTTACAGGCCTGGCTATGGATCCCCGGTGGTTTTCGAGAACGATGGAAACAGCTTTATTGCCAGTATGGATTCCAGTGGGCTTTCCATCCTGGATGCTTCCAATGGTAAGGAAGTTGCGCGGCACGAAGTCCGATCCAAATACACCATGGTGGCCACCACTCCTGCGGTATTTAACAACGGGAAAGACATCTACATCTTTACCGACATGACGACTGAAGTGCTTAAGTTCGACGGAAAAAGTTTGACCTCAGAATGGGAGGACAAGAAATTGAAAGGCTCCTTATCGGGGTCTCTACTTATTGATGGCACCCTCTATGGACTGAACGGTACCCATAAGAACAATGGAACCAGTCTCTTCGCTCGCAATATCGATACCGGTGAGGAAATTTGGTCCGAACCCAATTTCGGTTTCGCCTCCATGATCGCGGTAGGAGATACCCTGGTCATCCTTACTGAAGACGGTGAACTGGTAACGGCACCCGTAAACGCTCGTGAGTTTAAAGAAATTTCACGCAAGAAACTGCTCGACGCCATTTGTTGGACAAATCCGACCTATGTGGGTGGCAGAATTTTTGTTCGAAATGAACACGGGGTGTTGATTGTGTTGGAACGTGCTTAACGGTAACGGCTATGGAAACACGGTTGTTCGACTGTAGGAGTGGAGCTTGCTCCTGATTCGATGCGCCTAAGTTTTTCCTGATCGGGAGCAAGCTCCGCTCCTACAAATATTTCGCAATCACCCATTTAAAACCAGCAATAACAATCTTAGTTGAACAGAGAAAAGATAGTCGTTCTGACCGGCGCAGGTATCAGCGCCGAAAGCGGATTGTCCACTTTTCGCGACAGCGGAGGTTTGTGGGAAACGTACTCGGTATACGACGTAGCCACCCCCGAAGGTTTTGCAGCCAACCCCGAGTTGGTTCTTGAGTTCTATAATCAACGCCGCAAAAAAGTTGCAAAAGCGCAACCCAACGCAGCGCACTTCGCTCTCGCCAAACTGGAAGAACAGTTTGACGTCACCATCGTCACGCAGAACGTGGATAATCTGCACGAGCGAGCCGGGTCATCGAACGTCGTCCATGTGCATGGAGAAATTTCCAAGGCACGAAGCTCCGTTGATCCCAGCCTGATTTCCGATATTGGATTCGATGACCTAAACATCGGTGATACCTGTGCAATGGGGAGCCAACTGCGGCCGCATATCGTCTGGTTCGGGGAATCGATTCAACATATGGAGGAAGCGGCGGACATCGTGGGACAGGCAGACAAGGTCCTCGTTATCGGCACGTCCCTTTCGGTTTATCCCGCAGCCGGGCTGGTAGACTATTGTCAGGATTCTTCCGAGAAAGCTCTGGTGGCTCTCGAGATAGATTATGTTCCCGCTGGGTTTCAATTCTATCAGGGCAAAGCAACCGAACACGTTCCGCGGATCGTTGACAAGTGGATGCGATAATCGCTTAAAGAACCACTACTATGAAAACGGTCCTCTTTATTTGCACAGGCAACTACTACCGCAGTCGATTTGCTGAAGAGGTTTTCAATCACCATGCTCAAAAACACGGACTGAATTGGCGTGCTGATTCGGCAGGGCTAAGAGTTCCGGAAACACGTCATGAAAATCCCGGATCCATTTCTCATTACGCACTGGATGCATTCAAGGAATACCGCGTCCACTCCACCAATCACAATCGGGATCCGAAGCAAGTCACAGAAACTCTCCTCAATGCAGCAGACCTGATCATCGCCACCAGCCTGGTGGAACATCAGTCAATGGCCCAGGAAAGGATTCCACTATTCCTTGAAAAAATAACGTTCTGGGATGTAGAGGATGTGGAGTTTGTAGAACCTGCAATTGCCTTGAAAGCCCTGTTCGACAGAACACATGCTCTGCTGAAAAGCCTCCGAGCCAATTGACATCATAATTGAGCCAGTCGACATCTGGTATCGTGGAATCAAAGAATCCAAAAACCCGTCGATCTCATCATCTTCTATGCCTGGGCTGTTGGGACGCCGATCACGGTTCTTTGGCCATGTAAGTTGCACTCCAGTAAGTCAGAGAACCTGGTCTGGGTTTTTATGCCGGAAGTCTAGCTTCCCATAAATTAGCGCAAGCAAACATCAGGCCCAGAATCACAAAGCGAATAAACACCCACAAACTGGATTCCCTTGTTTCCATCAGCATACATGAAAAGCAGGGTTTGAAAAAAGCACCTTTCACTCAGGCTCAACAATGTGACCACCAGTGGATATCTGCGAGACATCTGAGCCGCAAGAGATCGCAAGGAGCACGAAGAAGCAGGATTATGAGTTCTTTAGCGGCAATAAGGTATTCTGTTCGGGGTAGTCGGCGACTCGTCTTCATACATTACAGCGATGCATGCGCGATGGCCCTACCTATTAGATAACAAGCCTACTATTCACTTTGTACTCTCTTTACCTCCGTGAGAGAATTTTCTAAGATTTAGTGAAACTGGCCGAGGCAAGCATCGGGGAACTATAAACTTAAATGGGCTGAAGATCACTGAGCAACCTCTCCAAAGCAATAGCTCGAATGTTCTCATCCAAATCAAAAGAATGCTCGCCTGCATGGATAATGGAGAGCTGTGTCAATTTTAGATCCTGAAGGGCGCTTCTCATCGATAACGTTATTTTGGGAGCACTTGTGCGTTTAATTTCAAATCCAAGCCGTTGGCTGCCACGAACTACAAGCAGGTCTAGCTCGGCTCCACTGTAGGTAGCCCAGAAGTAGCACTCGTCGGAACGAACATCCAGCTGATGAATGATTTGATTCAGGACAAAGCCTTCCCAGGATGCGCCCAATTTTGGGTGAGACTCCAAATCCTTCAGTTCAGGTAGATTCAAAAGTGCATGCAAGACTCCGCTATCCTCGATATACACCTTGGGTGCTTTCACCTGCCGTTTGGAGATATTTTCGTGCCAAGGCTGCAGTTGCCTAACCACCAGTGCAGACGTTAAATGATCCAGATAGGTTCGGACGGTGGTATCTGCAACACCAAATGACCGGCCAAGTTCGGATGCATTCCATGTTTGGCCGTGATAATGGGCCAACATGGTCCAGAATCTTCTCATGGTTGTAGAGCTTACAGAAATACCCAGTTGGGGAAGATCCTGCTCAAGGAATGTGCGCGTATAACCCAACCGGTATTCAAAACTTTGTCGTTCTGAGGAAGCCAGAAAAGACTCGGGCATACCGCCTCTTAACCATAGTTTTTCACCATTGCTGGAACCAATTTCATCCAAGCTGAATCCTCCAAGTTCGTTATAAAAGATCCTGCCCGCCAGAGACTCGGAACTCTGCTTTAACAGTGCAGGCGATGCGCTGCCCAAAATTAAAAACTTAGCCGGGTTAGGCTTCCGGTCTGCCAGAACACGCAGTACGGGGAAAATATTCGGAATCCGCTGCACCTCATCAATTACCACAAGTCCTTCCAGGTTTTTGAGCGCGAGCATGGGGTCCGACAAGCGGGCTTCATCTTCCGGATTCTCCAGATCAAAGAAATGGACAGGACTTGATTGAGTCGAAACATAGTCTCTTGCCAGCGTTGTCTTCCCCACCTGCCGCGCACCAATTAAACCCACAATTCGGTGCCTTTCCAACAAACCACTCAGTGAATTCAGTGCCTTTTCTCGAATGATCATGGTGATAATTTACATTGAATATTCGGTTCGTCAAACCGAATATTCAATGGTTATATCGAAAACCTTATCTCAAATAACTCGCTATTTTTGCAATAAATCCAGCATTGCCGACAGTTTTTCGAGGACCTGGGAGCCGCCGAGAGTTTTCATTAAAACCAAACACTCATCAAAGACCGGCTGGCCATCCAGGATTCAGTCCTTTTGAAGAACGAGCAATCTTCCTTTCTGGGACCTACCCGCTTTCGGGGCAACTATGAAACTGTTGAGATCGTGCGCAATCCTCCCAACGTAGTCCCGGCGGTCAAGAGGCCCTAAATCGTTTCCTGAGTGTGCCAAATGGAACAAATTGAAACCGGAGCCGTAAAGGCTGAATGGATACTCGTATTCATCCAGGCTGGCATCATTGAAACGGAAGTTGGCCTGAGCACTGAAGAGTACGCCTTGTTTGAAGGTTGGAGTATTCAGTTAAACGCCCGGAACCTGTACCGAAAGAATGGCAATGACGATATTCCCGTGACCATCAATCCTGATGGACGGGTGGCGTTGATCCGGATCCCCAACGAGCAGCAGTTCTTTTTGTCGAATACCTTCAGGTTTTAGGTCCGCCTAGCTCGTAAGAATTATCAGGATGCCGGCTAGGATTCCTAACACACAAGGAAGCTTTCGGAAAAAGAGTTTTTCTTTGAAGAGGAAGGTCCCGGCAAAAAAGGTTACCAGAACGGCTCCCCGCCGAAGGCAGGCAATGACTGACACCATGGCATCCGGGTCGGCCATGGCTTTGAAATAGAAAAAGTCGGCCACTAAAAGGGCCAGGCCGATGGCTGGTATGCTCCACCGCCAATGGAACTGGGAATGAGAAAAGCATCAGAGCACCTACAATAGTGAATACCGGACCTGTGGACCGCACGCTACCCGCTATGCTGATAGGTAGATGCTTCACTGCAAAATAGGCGAACAGCCAGGAGGAACCAACCAGACAAGATTTGAGAAACAGCAGGCCGTGCTCCATCGCGGTGATCGGCCCCACCAGCAATTGGGGATGCGGAAGCATCTCGGGGTTCAGCCGACCTAAAACCAGCAAGGGAACCCAAACCAGGGCAGCAGCCAGATTGGAAAACAAGAGTACAGGTAAGACAGCGTTTCCATTAACCGACTGCTTTTAAAGCAAATCGTAGACACACAGCAACAGACCGGAACATATGGCCAGATACAGCCAAGTCATGAATTAGCTAAACGGATGTTTGATTTCATCCAAGGCATTGGCAGTCTTCCCTGCACTAAAGGCAACAATCGAAAGAAATAATGTCCTTAATTGGTGATCTTAAAAGAAAGGAGCCGACAGGATTTAGATTGCCAGAATCTCCAGTCTGGATGAAGATTTCAGGATGATTACCGTCCGAAAACGCGGGTTGCATGAGGACCGGAATGACCGCGAATACTGGGCAAATGCCAGTCCTCAAGAACGCCTAAAGGCAGTTCAAGTAATCAACAAATTAGAGGAGCCAAAGTATGCTGAACAGGCATTTCCTAGAATTCATCGAATTACTCGAAAAGCAAAAGGTTAGGTACATCCTCGTTGGTGGTTATGCACTACCGAAATTGAGACGAATCGCGGCATAAAGCCGCTCCTACAATCTTCGAGACTTCAAAGAAAACAGTTGGCCGAGGAAGAAAAATCTGGTCCGCTTCCGTTTCTTTTAAACCCCAATGCCACAACCTAATATTTTGTTTTGTATAGCCGATGATGCTGGCATGCACTTTGGTGCCTACGGCTGTCCCTGGGTGGATACCCCTTCATTTGATCGGGTAGCAAAAAACGGTATTTTGTTTCAGAATACGTTTACGCCAAACGCGAAGTGCGCGCCATCGCGGGCCTGCATTTTAACCGGACGAAATTCCTAACAGTTGGAGGAAGCGTGTAATCACATGCCCTATTTCCCGGCCAAGTTTAGGACTTTTGCGGAAACCCTGGGGGAGCATGGATACCACGTGGGTGTAACCAATAAGGGTTGGGCACCGGGAGATCCGGGCATGGTTGACGGAAAGCCACGAAATCTGTGCGGCACGCCCTACAACGAGCACATCTGCAAATCGCCAACAAGCTGTACATCAAGCAACGACTACACCGCCAATTTCAAATCGTTTTTCATGGAATGCAGGCGATAACGGGAAGAAGCTTGACCGAATTTTTTAATACCGATGCCGAAGGAACGATTAATCCGGATCGCGACCACCACCTAATGGGTAAGGAACGTCACGACATTGGTAGACCGCAAGACCAGGGTTATCCTATTCGGGGCATCATCAAGGATGATTTTCTTTATTTGAGAAATTTTGAGCCTGCTCGTTGGCCCGCCGGAAATCCCGAAACCGGTTATTTGAACTGCGATGGCAGTCCCACAAAGACGGAGATCCTCAAGTGTCGCGGGAACCCCGATACACGCCACTTCTGGGACTGGGCATTTGGTAAGCGCCCATTCGAGCAGATGTATCATTACATCGGCGATCCTGCCTGCATCACCAACCTGGCCAATGATCCGGGATATCGTGCGCGCAAAGAAGCCATGCGCGATCAACTCTTTGCCGAGCTGACTGAGCAGGGAGATCCACGGATGTTCGGCAATGGGAATATGTTTGAAAAATTTCCGTGTGCGAACCCTGAGGTAGCCAATTTCTATGAGCGTTACATGCAAGGCGAACGCATGCCGACCTTTTGGGTGAACGATAGTGATTATGAAGATGGACCGTTGGATTGAGTGGGAAGGATAATAATATTGAAAATAAAATTGTAGGAGCGGGTTTATCCCGCGATCCTTCCATGACTCCCGAGCAATCGCGGGATAAACCCGCTTATGTCTCCTACAGCAAAACAAGTTATCTGATAGAAACACTTACCCCATGTCGTTACAATTAATAGATATAATCATTGTCATCTTCTATATGGTGGGAGTGCTCGTATTTGGTATTTGGATCGGGCGTCGGGCGAATGAAGACCGCGAGGGATTTTTTCTGGGAGGAAGGAGTTTCTCCTGGATGCTGATCGGGACCTCTTTGTTCGCGACTAATATTTCCAGTGTGCAATTTGTCGGTCAGTCGGGACTGGCTTATGAAATAGGGATCGCTGCGGCCAATCCACAGCTGATCGGAGGCATCTGCCTGATGCTCTCGGCGGTATTCTTTATACCCATTTACTTGCGGACAAAGATATTTACCATTCCGGGATTTCTCGAGACACGGTATAACAAGTCCTCGAAGCTGATTTATTGCATCACAATGACAGTCTTCGGATTGTTCATGACCTCGATCATTTTATACACAGGCAGCTTGGTCATCCTCCAGTTGTTTGGATTTGACGAAAGCAAGATCTTTCTTTGCGCGCTGGTCCTGGGAATCGCGGTAGGAGTCTATGCCATTGTAGGTGGACTCTCTTCCGTGGTTTATACCGACCTGGTTCAATCAATCGTGCTTCTTATCGGCGGATTCCTGGTTCTTTTTCTTGGCCTGAATGCGGTGGGAGGGGTCAGTGGTTTACTCGAAACGGTCCCGGCCGATCACTTTGAATTGATGCTTCCATCGGACCATCCTCAAATGCCTTTTACGGGGGTCATGACCGGCGTATTTTTTATCAGCCTTTTTTGGGCGGTCAGTAATCAGGAGTTACTTCAAAGAACACTGGGGGCCAAAGATACGCGCAATGCTCAACTAGGAATGCTGTTAGGAGGTTTTCTAAAGCTGATCGCCATTTTCGTTTTGGTGTTCCCCGGCATTCTTGCTTTCAAGCTGATTCCCGGCATCAATCCGGACCGGGCTTACCCGGCACTGATTCAACAGATCTTACCGATCGGAATCTCCGGGATTGTGCTGGCAGGTTTTCTAGCAGCACTCATGTCGACCTTGGACTCATCCATCATGTCGTTAAGCTCCATTTTTGCCATCGACATCTATCCTCTGTTTAAAAAGGAGGTCACCGAAGAAAGAGCCTTGAAGGTCGGACGCATTGCGGCCATAAGCATTTTGGTCTGGGGAATCATCACAGCTCCGGTTATCCAGCACTTGGGACTTGTTTATCTGTTAATGCACAAAGTGTCGAGTTACCTCCTGCCGAGCATAGGCGTTTGTTATGTAATTGGTCGATTCAGCAAACGCGTGAATGGCTTCGGCGCTATCGTCACATTGGGACTAGGTTTCACGATTGGAACGGTAATCCTTTTAATTTCCACGCTGCCTTCGCTCAAGCCATACTGTCCTGATATCATTCTGAACAACCATTTCTACCACGTTAATTTCTTTCTGGTGCTAAGCTACATCACGATTCTGCTGGTTAGCAGTCGATTCCGGCCTGCACCTAAGACTGAAGAGTTGGCATTCATGAAGACCACCCAGGAAGAGAAAGACGACCAAGCAGCTACGTTGGAACGGGTTGGATTGCTCGGCTCTTTCAAGTTCTGGTCTCTCGTTTACCTCTGCGGTTTCGTCGGATTGTATTGGTTATTTTAAATCAAGAGCGGACAGTTCCTTCTGACTAATATTGTGGGAGCTGCTTTTTACCCCAATTCCCAATCTCATACAGGAAAAATCGCGGCATAAAGCCGCTCCTACAGTTTCCCTATTTTTCGTCCTCGTATTCTTCCGTAATTGACCTCCCCTGCCCTCTTTCCATGCTCCTGAGTAATGAGCGAAGAGAAACGCCCGAACGTACTTTGGATAACATCTGATCAACAACACTGGTTCACTATCGGCCTGCAGAATCCGGAGGTAAAAACACCCAATCTGGATCGACTGGCCAAACGGGGAACCCTGTTCAATCGCGCCTATTGCCCGAACCCGACCTGCACACCGACACGGTCGTCCATGATAACCGGAATGTATCCGAGTCAGCACGGAGCGTATTCTCTTGGAACCAAACTCCCCGAACACCACACAACCGTCGGTGAAGTTTATTCAAAGAATGGGTACAAGACCGCCCTGGTTGGCAAAGCTCACTTTCAGCAATTGGTTACGACTGAAGAATACCCATCCAAAGAGTCGTACCCGTTACTTCGTGATCTAGAGTATTGGAAAAAGGATGATGGCCCGTTTTACGGATTCGACCATGTGGAGCTTGCTCGTAATCACGCGGACGAGTGCCACGCTGGGCAGCACTACGCGCTCTGGATGGAAGATAAAGGACTCAAGGATTGGAAAAAACATTTCCAGAATAATTGGGGCGGTAAGGATGGAAATCCCTATTTTGATTTTAATGATCCGGGCGAAAAAACACAGCCACAGAAACACACCTGGACTATTCCTGAGGAGTATCATTATAACACCTGGATTGCCGAACGATCGAATGCATTACTTGAAGAATATGCAGCAGCCGACGAACCCTTCTTTCTCTGGTCCAGCTTCTTTGATCCACATCCGCCCTACCTTATCCCGGAACCTTGGGATAAGATGTACAATCCGGCAGATGTAACCGTGCCACAGGTTACACCCGGTGAGCATGACAAAAACCCGGAGCACTTTCGAAAAACACAGGAAGAGAATCCCGATTTTTCAGATTGGAAGGAAGAGGAGGGAGCTGAGATGCATGGCTGTTGCTCTCA
This sequence comes from Verrucomicrobiota bacterium, assembly GCA_027622555.1. Classification (NCBI taxonomy): domain Bacteria; kingdom Pseudomonadati; phylum Verrucomicrobiota; species Verrucomicrobiota bacterium. The sequence continues at coordinate 44,031 of JAQBYJ010000020.1, read as the reverse complement.
TCTGCAAGATAAAGAATCGTTGGCCAAAGATATCGCCATCTATTACGGAATGATCAGTTGTATGGATAAATACATAGGTCAGATTCTAGATAAATTGGATGAGCTCGGTTTGACGGAAAACACCCTGATTGTATTCACCTCTGATCACGGACATTTTTACGGTCATCATGGACTAAACGCAAAGGGTCCTTTTCACTACGAAGACGTGGTAAAGGTTCCTTTTATTGCAAGCTGGCCGAATAGGATTCCAGCCAATGCTGAAAACGCATCTCTGCAAAGTCTGGTAGATTTGGCCCCCACTTTTCTAAATGCCTGCGGACTGGATGTTCCGCGCAGCATGACCGGAGAAAACCAATTACCAAGCTGGTTGGGAGATGTGGGCTCGGTTCGGGATCACGTCCTGGTTGAGAACCGTCATCAACCACACACTATACACCTCAAAACTTACATCAACGAACGTTACAAGCTAAGTGTGTATTGGAAGCGTAACTATGGTGAACTATTTGATCTTCAAGAAGACCCGGGGGAAATTAACAATCTTTGGGACGATCCAGAGGCGGTCGCCTTAAAAGCAGAACTCATCCGCAAATTGCTGGATGCGGAGTTAGGCATAGAGCCTATCCCGATGCCCAGAACCGGACCGGCTTAAAAATCAACTAAAAGAATTACTGGAGTTTGGAACAAGCACCCTCCACAATAGCTCGTACTTCAAAAGAAAACCGTTAATTAAAACATGCCAAATCCCTACAAACTCTTCCGTCTTCCCAATGGACCCTACCTTGAACGCGACGACCAAAGTGGTTATCTCAACTCCGGATGGGATGATCTTTTTCGAGAAAAAGATTTGTATGGCTTTTTAGGCTCGGCTGAATTGACCTCCGGGGAAGTCAACTTAGAGGATTGCCTGGCACCTATCGAAGGCCAGGAGGTTTGGGCTTGCGGAGTAACTTACCACTCCAGTCGCTTGGCTAGAATGGAAGAATCCAAGGATGCGGGTGGCGGTGATTTTTATGCACGCGTTTACTCAGCGGAACGTCCTGAAATATTTTTTAAAGCAACTGCGTCTCGAGTATCCGGCCCAGGGCAGCCGGTTCGAATTCGCAAGGACTCGACTTGGGATGTTCCAGAACCCGAGTTGACTTTGGTGCTCTCCTCCTTCGGAGACATTGTTGGATATACGATCGGGAACGATATGAGCTCACGAAGCATTGAAGGAGAGAATCCACTCTACCTTCCACAGGCAAAGACCTACGAACAGTGCGCCGGGTTAGGTCCATGTATCCTCGTATCGCCTACGCCGCTTGCTCCAGAAACAGACATCGAACTAACCATCCACAGAAACGGGGAAGTTGCTTTCGACGGGAGTTGTAAATTGAGCGATATGAAACGGACGCCCGAGGAACTGAGAAGTTACCTGACAAGGGAACTGAAATTTCCCAACGGTGCGTTTGTGATGACTGGGACAGGCATCGTGCCCGGAAACGACTTTACCCTGGAACCGGGTGACGAGGTCACCATTACCATCGAACCCATCGGGACACTGGTAAATCCCGTGATACGAAACTAAGCAGAAACCCAGGGAGTGAACTTAAGTAGAAGAAAGCTCCTTAAAAGCTTTGGTGGATTAACAGTTGGAGGGATTCTTGTCGTCGCCATCGTGTTGGCCACTTGGGATTGAGCTTCTTACTCCTCGAATCCAAAAAACCGGGCAGCATTTCCGTAACAGATGTTGCGAACCATCGGACCGACCAAGGAGAGGTCATGGGGTATTTCCCCACTCTCAATATCGTCTCCGAATAAATTACAAAGGATTCTGCGAAAGTATTCGTGCCGCGGATAGGAAAGAAATGACCGCGAGTCGGTGAGCATTCCGACAAAGTGCGATATCAGGCCCATGGCAGAAAGTGCATTCATTTGATCAATCATTCCCTCCTTTTGATCAAGGTGCCACCAACCTGAGCCGAGCTGAATCTTACCTGCGGTGGATCCATCCTGGAAATTTCCAAGCATCGAAGCCATGACGTAGTTGTCGGCATTATTGAGATTATAAATAATGACTTTCGGGCACTGCCCAGTCTGATCAAGGCTATCAAGAAAACGGCTCATAGCTGCCGCCTGCGGATAATCTCCAGTAGAATCAAATCCGGTATCCGGACCTATTTTTTTAAACATACGCGTGTTATTGCTCCGCATAGCCCCAAGGTGAAACTGCATGGTAAACCCTTTCTCAGCGTTCCAACGTCCAACTTCCCGCATCAGATAAAAAGCAAACTGCTCCTTCTCCTGAGGTGAAGCCGACTGGCCAGCTCTGGCGCTTTGATAAATCGAAGCCACCTGTTCATGCGTGGTGACCGCAAAAAAGCAGCGTTCAAGCCCATGGTCAGACAATCGACCGCCCATCTCGGCAAAGAAGTCGTGACGTGATTGTAACGCGGCTAGAAAATCATCGAGCGAATCAACACCCATACCTGACACGGCGGCCAGACTCTCAACCCAGCTATTCCAGGCCCCGGGCTGATCAACATTGAGACCTTTATCCGGACGAAAAGTAGGAACCACACGCGTATCGAGACCCAACCCTGCGATCGTTTTGTGATGCTCTAATGAATCGGTAGGATCATCCGTTGTGCCCACCACTTTTACATCAAAGTTCTTCAGAATGCCATGGGCGCAAAGATCATCCGATTTCAACTTGATATTCGCTTCCTGCCAGATTTCAGGAGCGGTGTTTTCATTGATCAACAGATCGATTCCGAAGTAACGTTTCAGCTCCAGGTGACTCCAATGATAAAGCGGATTTCTCAGGGTGTTCGGAACTGTTTTGCACCAGGCGAGAAACTTGTCATAGGGATCGGCCTCTCCGGTGCAATAGGCTTCGCCTACTCCGTTGCTGCGCATGGCGCGCCATTTGTAATGGTCCCCCTCCAGCCAGATCTCAAACAGATTTTCAAAACGACGATTGTTGGCTACATCCTGAGGAGGCAAGTGACAGTGATAATCACAGATCGGCTCGGCCTTGGCATACTCGTTGTAGAGCGCTTTGGCGGATTTGCTTTGAAGGAGAAAATCGTCGTTAATAAAGCTCATAATTTCGAAATGCTAAATGGTCATGGCAGCATAACCACCATCAACCACCATTTCTGTTCCGGTGATGAAGGATCCTGCTTTGTCAGAGGCTAGAAGAAGTGTTACTCCGACTAACTCATCGGAATTTCCAAAACGTTTCATTGGGGTGTGACCCATAATAGCTTCGACGCGGTCTGGAGAGAGAATCTTTCGATTTTGCTCAGCCGGGAAAAACCCGGGAACCAATGTATTCACTCGAATATTCTTAGGCGCCCACTCACGAGCCAAGTTTTTCGATAGGTTATGCACTGCCGCTTTTGTGGCGGAATACGTGAACACGCGGGAAAGCGGAATAAGACCCGACATGGACCCGACATTAATAATACTTCCACCTTCACCACGGTCTACCAAATACTTTCCGAACACCTGGCAGCTCAGAAAAACCGCCTTCATGTTGATATCGAAAATGCGATCATACTCATCTTCGGGTACCTCAAGGAAAGGAGTCGCTGCATTCGTGCCAGCACCGTTCACAAGAATATCGACTTTCCCTGAACGCTCCAGGACAGCGTCCAGAATTTGTTGAATACCTGCCTTGGTTGAAAGATTCCCAGGGATGAAGTATCCTTTACCTCCGTGCTCGGCAACAGCTGCCAAACGCGCATCGGCCTTTTCCTGGCTTCGGCCAATAAGAACCACTTCAGCACCGGCACGCGCAAGCCCTTCGGCCATCGTACCGCAGAGTTCACCTGTGCCGCCGATAACCACGGCCACTTTGCCATCCAGGCCAAAAAGAGTTTTTAAATAATCGCTCATAATGGGTATTCTTTATCTAACTACACGTGCACCGCCACCGCCCATGACCTTTTCAACTTCGGCAACGGTAGCCATTGAAGTATCTCCTGGAGTCGTCATGGCCAAGGCTCCGTGAGCTGCGCCATAATTAACCGCCTTCGCGGGATCACCCGTCTTCATGAATCCGTAAATAAGTCCGGAAGCGAAGCTGTCGCCTCCGCCAACGCGGTCCATGATCTCAAGTGCCGGGTAGGCATTCGATTCATAAAATTTTCCATCATGCCAGCAGATGGCACCCCAGTCATTCACGGTCGCTGTTTTCACTGCGCGCAAGGTGGTAGCGGTAGCTTTGAAATTTGGAAACTCGGACACAGCTGTTTCGATCATTTTCTTGAAGCTGTCGATTTCGATGTGGGAAATATTTTCGTCCACCCCTTCAACTTCGAATCCAAGACAGGCGGTAAAATCTTCTTCATTCCCAATCATCACATCGACGTATTGGGCAATTTCACGATTCACGCTTTGTGCCTTCTCATGACCGCCAATACTCTTCCAAAGCGAGGGCCGGTAATTCAAATCATAGGACACAATCGTTCCATGTTTCTTGGCCACTTTAACCGCTTCGATTACCACATCGGGAGTCGTAGAAGACAGAGCCGCATAGATTCCTCCGGTGTGGAACCAACGAACTCCCTGATTTCCAAAAAGCTCTTCCCAATCAATGTCACCGGGCTTCAGCTGACTTGCGGCGGTTAACCCACGATCAGGGACTCCCACGGCGCCACGAATCCCGAAACCACGCTCCGTGAAATTCAAGCCATTGCGCACTTCACGACCGAGACCATCGTAAGGCACCCACTTGATCCAGGATGTGTCGACTCCACCTTGCATAATAAAGTCTTCAATCAAATGTCCCACTTCATTGTCGGCAAAGGCCGTAACGACTCCGGCACGCAGGCCAAAACATTTGCGACCACCGCGAGCCACATTGTATTCTCCGCCGCCTTCCCAGGCTTGGAAACTTCGGGCCGTGCGTATGCGGCCTTCGCCTGGATCGAGGCGAAGCATAATTTCGCCTAATGAAACGATGTCATATTTACAGGACTCTGCTGATTTTATTTCAATACTCATAATTTGTCCGATATTTAAAAAAATTATTGGGCAACGGGGAAGGCAGTGCGATCCCATTTTTCAGCACCACACTCTTCGGCAATCTCGTCAAAGGCATCGAGCTCCGCTTCCGAAAACAGCAGCCCATTATTTTTTTCCGACCGGGCTGCGGCACCGGCTTCGATCTGGCCTGGAAGCAAACAGTTTTCATTTCCATGGCCAAGAATGTCTTCAATCACGGCCTTTACGTTTTCGGCCTGACTGCGACCTTTGGCGAAGGCACCACCACTCATGGCATCTGGATGAATAACCTGAAAATAGAAACAGGGTGTGCGCTTTTCTTCCGGATCAGGTAAAGGGCGACTACGTAGAGTCGGAAGCGAACCCCCGATCAACCCCCCTACCAACTCGTTGATAAGACTCAGACCATAACCCTTGTGAGCGCCAAAAGGAATCAATGCCTCAGCTGCATTGGCGTCGGTGGTCGGATTTCCATCCTTGTCAACAGCTGCGTTGGGAGGCAAAGGTGCGCCTTCGCGTTTGAGCTGTTGAACCCGCCCCATGGCAACAACCGATGTGGCCCAGTCAATGACAATGGGATATCCGATAGCTTCGGTGGTTGGAAAGCCCCAACTATGTGGATTGGTTCCCAAAGTGGGAAACTTTCCCATGAAAGGTACGACTTCCGCGAGTGCGGCTGTGCAATTGGTGTAGGCGATATATCCGCGTTTCGCAGCTTCCATTACATACCCTCCACCCCACAAATAATGAAATGCGTTGTCCACGCTGACCTGCCCGATTCCAAACTCGTCTGCTAGTTCGATGCATCGATCCAAGGCTGCATAAGCGGTTGCTTGCCCCAGTTTGCGATTCGCATTCCAGATCTCCGAGGCAGCAAACTTTGAAGGTAGCTTCTCAATGGTGGCGTCAGGCACACAACCATCGGCCATGGAGCCAAAAAGATGATCCAAGTGAAGTGCTTTGATCGCGTTGTGAGTTCTGATCCCGTGCCAGGATGCATAGGAAGAGAATCGAGCTGCGGCTGCCGACTCATCTTTCGAAAACCCACGATGCTGGTAGGCTTTTTCAACAAGGTCGCCGTGAAGGAACGAAGGGACTACATAAAACGTTTCGCTGCTCATAACTGAAATTAATAAAGGAAATTATTCCGTGGGCCAAGGTGCCTTATTCGCCTGCGCTTCGGCGGGTTTTCCGGCAAAGAAGTTTAACAAGTTCCTTGTGGCCATTCCTGCCTGCCGTTGAACGGACTCGTGCGTACGAGAACCGATATGCGGAGTAACCAGACAGTTTTTGGCAGAAAGTAATACATGGTCAGCCGGTGGCGGCTCGACGTCCAATACATCGGTGCCATAACCGCCTACCTTACCTGCATTGAGGGCATTAGCCATGGCTTGCGGTTCAACCAACTCTCCACGCGCGCAATTGAGCAACACGACCCCGTCTTTCATGGTAGCGATGCTTTCGGCATTGACCATGGAATGAGTTTCATCGGTAAGGTTGGTATGAAGAGAAAGAATATCAGCAGCACGGAATACTTCGGCGATGCTTTCTAAACGAGTAATCCCCTGCTCTTCGGCAAAGGCTTCCGGCCAATAAATATCGTACCCGATCACCGACATGCCAAAGGCTTTGGCACGAATGGCCACCTCACGACCTATACGGCCCAGCCCGACAATGCCAATGGTTTTGCCCATGATCTCATTACCAGTCAGTCGTTTCCAGTTACCAGCCCTGGTATGGTTGACCTCTTCGACGAGATTGCGGAAGAGCCCCAACATCAGCCCGAAGGTATGTTCGGCTACCGTTGTGTGATTCACTCCCGGACAAAAGGTGAGTGGAAGTCCTACTTTCTCAGTATGGGCAACATCGATTTTGTCGAGGCCGATTCCGTATTTGGAAATGACTTTGAGTCTTGGCAGCGCCTTGTCGATAACGGCGGCAGTGATGGCGTCATCGCCACAGATCATTCCATCAATTTCTCCCACGAGCTCAAGCATGCGCGCTTCGGTAAGAGGCCCGCGTTCACGAATGATTTCAAAACCGGATTGCTCCAATAGATCATGGTGTGGACCTGGTATATCCTGAAAAGAAGTGGTGGTTAATAGGATTCGAATCATGGTAAACGACGATTAGTCTAACACGTGTTAGTTCCTGTCCAGAAAAAAGGACAAGCGAATAAAAACGGAGGAACCTATACAGATTCGGCAAACTAAAATTACTTCCCTAATGAAATAATTTGTTTACTTGAGAAGAGAGTCAGCCTTTGAGATTGCCACAACTTCGGGATCGTACTACCAGAAAATCATGAAATTCAGACTTTTCTTCGCGATTATGTCCCTTGCGCATATCGGAAACTTGATTGTCCAAGCGGCAACCCCGGCAAAAACAGACAAAGATATTAGTGAGGAGCTTACTTCCTATCAAAGAGTATCGATGTATCTGGGTCATAGTCTCTATCGATCTAACCCTATTGAACGACAAAATGAAATCCTTTGGGGAATAAAAGGAGTAAAGCCCATGCTAGAGATAGCCAAAGATCTAGAGGGAAACTTTGACGCGCAAACAATTGAGCAAAAAATGATCTCCGCTCTCAAAGAAAATGCTGTGCCAATTGATACGGAAAATGGTCATCTTCTTTTATTTCGAATACGCGGAGTATGGGACAAAGGTAGCGTGAATTTAGCCTACACCTATGACCTGGATCTTGTTGAGAAGGTTTATGTATATAGAGAGGGGCAAATAAAATCCAATTATCGGTCTGTATGGAATATTTCGAATATGGGATTTGCCGGCAAAGATGTTTATCAAAACGCCATGTTGATCAACGTAGTCTCGGCCACTGAAATTTTTTCCAAAGCATTTTATGAACAACTGGACGCCGATATTCTTTCCGGTACTCCGAGAAGGGCCAAGTCGTTGTTTCAGAGAATCCGAGACGGCGATGAAGATATTATGAAACTTATCGGTGACGAGAAACTCGGAGAATAGGCCATCTATTGAGCTTGGGCCTATAGCCGCAAAAAACTAACGCACCAATATTGTATAAAATGCCACATGTGGCATAGGTGAAATAAAGTAAGCGTTTGCGGAGCCTCCAGCGGGTATGCTAACAGGAATAAATTGTGATTCCTTAAACCTATCTTCGATAGCCCGGAAGTTACAAGCCACGTCTGCGGTAATATCCCTTTGCGAGTCGTTTCGAATTCTAACCCACACACGAAAGTGATCATCTAACAACGGGTGAGCTTCAATCCGGGTGAGAGTTACGCGAGAGGTAAAACCTCGTGACATTTTATTCATATCAGGAACAAGAATAACACCACCCCAATCTTCCTTGAGCGGAACTGAAGCCGTCACAGGGGCAACAACGTTAACAACTTGCTCAATTTTTCCGTTACCGAGTGTTTTAGTTTCTTGAACAACTCTCACCTCAGGTTCGACGATATTCGGATCGAGGCTGTTTAACGCCGCTGGAAATTCAGTAGCAGAGTCAATTGTGTGTAGTAAAACAGCATCAGTGCTATCGGCAGGGGGATTAATCAATAGTTGAGCAGATTCTGACAAAGGCCTGGCCGGCTGCTTTTCCTCCTTACCACAAGCTGCCAAAAGTAGCACCAAAGTGAATAAAGCTACATGGAGAACTCGAGAACACTTTTGACAAGAGGTTGTATTATGAAAAGTCATAACTTTGATTTTTAGATAAGATGTAACTCAAATTAGCTCATATAAAATTTTAGCAAATGCTATCTTCGGGAGGAAAAGTCATTATTTATACAGCATTTTAGCAGAAATTCTAAATTTTGGGGTACGAATCCTTTACCTGAAGGATCAATTTCGTTGTGAATCCACCCTGTACCATTTACCGAAATTAAGGAGCCAAGCCTTCCAAAAACTTATAAGAATCCATTGAGTGAAAGAGTCATTAACGCCGCAAGATAAGTTTCAACCCGATTCACTAAGAGAACGCATCTGGAGGATTATTTTCCAGACCGAGTCCGGGATGGCAAAAGCCTTTGATGTAGTCCTGCTGATTGTTATCGCTGGAAGCGTAATGATTGTAATGCTGGAAAGCGTTGCTGGGATACAGGCAAATTATAGCAAGCTGTTAAAGGTCCTCGAGTGGGCATTCACCATTTTGTTCACTATTGAATATATAGTACGCCTAATGGTAGTCAGAAAGAAACGCCGCTATGCACTGAGTTTCTTTGGGATCGTTGATCTCCTTTCGATAATCCCAACTTACTTGGAATTGTTTGTAGCAGGTTCGGGTCACTTCATAATCATCCGCATTTTAAGGCTCCTAAGGATGTTTAGAGTACTGAAAATGGCTCAGCATGTGGGAGACGCTTATATCCTGATAAATGCTTTAAAGACCAGTCGCCCCAAAATTGCGGTTTTTATTTTTGGTCTATTCTCAATCGTGTGTATTCAAGGAACGATAATGTATATCATAGAGGGCGGAATGGAAGACTCTCAATTTACGAGCATCCCACAGTCCATCTATTGGGCGATTGTAACAATCACCACGGTTGGTTACGGTGACATAACACCTGTTTCGATTGCGGGTAAAATGCTCGCATCTGTAATAATGATAACCGGTTTCGCCATCATCGCCGTACCGACGGGAATTGTCACAGCAGAATTGAATCGCGAACTCAAAGACGTAAAGCTGGATACGCGAAACTGCAACGGATGCGGACATGAAGGGCACGATCGAAAAGCCCTACATTGCAAGATGTGCGGCGAAAAGCTCTGAAACCGCAGACCGTTTCCCAACATAATTTATTCGGGTATAGCCCAGGCCTCGCCTGCCATAAATCCACCGTCGACGTATATATTCTGACCGGTGACATAGTCCGAAGCGCTCGATGCTAAAAATACGGCAGTCCCTACAAGATCTTCGGGTGTTCCCAATCGTTTCATTGCCACTCGTTTTTCGCCCCATTCCCTTAATCCCGGATCAGCCCACAATTTCGCGGTCAATGGAGTTTCAATAAACCCAGGACAAATGGAGTTCACTTGGATATTGTGTTTCCCAAGCTCGACTGCTTGAGCTTTGGCAAGCTGACCAACAGCGCCTTTTGTGCCCGTGTATACAGATACCTGAGACAAGGCAAAACCTGTGGTCAATGATCCAACATGGATAATCTTACCCTGCTTACGCGGAATCATTCGTTTAACAGCCGCCTGAGTTAAGAAATACAGTCCCTTTTGGTTAACTGCTACAATCTCGTCGTAGTGGTCCTCAGTCACATCAATGAACCATTCGCGAATGTTCGTACCTGCGTTGTTCACAAGGATATCGAGTTGCCCGTAGGCTTCGACCGCGGCATCCACCCCACCCTGCGTCGAGCTCAGATCTTTCATATCCATCTCAAAGGCCAAGGCAGTACCACCAGCATCCTGGATGCTAGTAACCACCTCATCCAGTTGTGAACGAGTCCTTGCGGCACAGACAACTTTTGCGCCTTGCGCGGCGAGTCCTTCTGCAATGGCTCGCCCGATTCCACGACCCGCTCCTGTTACAATAGCTATACGGTTTTCCAATGAAAATAATGACATCCATTGGTTGTTGCTTCCATCCCGCAGTTTTTCAAGTCCAGCCTTCGAGCTGAACCCTTAAAAGTGATTTTCTACAAGTTGCCTGGCTTCTTCAAAAGATATAGTTTCCGGCAGGTTTAAATAGACCGAAGCAAACACGCCTCTTCTCGTTTTGTAAGCAGTAAGCCCGAAGATATTCGCATTTAAATATTTGAAGATGCCAAAAGTAAGAGAAAAAATCAGGCCATCCCTATCTTCGTTCCCCTCGTACTTTAAACTGTATTGACCAGGGCGCCACTCGACCAAAGAAACACCACCTTTCAGCTTTGGCGGTGATACTCCAACTGCTTCCTCAACCACCAGTCCTTCGTTCACACGCTTCTCAATAATCCGGGCCATATTTTCAGGAAAGGATTTTCCCATCGGTTCAATATGGAAAAAATCAATGGCTAAATTGTGATTAGAGGAAGAAAACAGGTGGGCCTGTGTAAGCCTAACACCGTTCTGCCACAAAAGCCCTGTAATCGTCGCGGCAAGTCCCCGAACGTCCCGTGCTGCGATACCGAGGATGGTGGAAGCACCCGCTCGCAATAAAGTCGATTTACAATCATTGAATTGGGTATCCTGAGCTAATCGAAGCAGGTGCGGACCAAAACGGTTGGCATACCGACGATACATCCCCCCGAAAAAGTCCTGTCCGAAGTCTTTCAGAACAGCCAACTCATCTTCCGCATATCCGGCAGCAGTCAATTCCCGAGAAGGATCAACTCCAGGCCTAAAACCCTTCAATGCCTTGGAGTATAATTCTTTTATGTTAAACCAACGAGTAGGCTGAGAGGATTCAGATTCCCATTCCACCCGATCCGCACAGGTGAAAACAAAGAGGGCGCGCAAATGATCCTCATCGCCGCAAAGGGATGAGAATTCATTAACTTTTTTTGCGTCATTCAACCCAGAAAGCGTGAAACGCATTAATGCACTCCGGTTGGCGATGAGGAACTTTACAATCCTGATAGTATGTTCAGAAAAACCGCCATCAGCTGAAAAGGGTTGGTAGTAGTCATCCAAGGAGATTCCAGAAAACCCGGAAGCGAATCGTTCGTGTAATGGGTACGATTCATCATAAAGCTTCAAATGGTCCTGCTCCGTCAAAGGCAGCCGTTTCGTTTTTAGCGCCAATTTGATCGCTGCTATGAAATCCGAGTCGAGCAAAGCTGCTTCAACCGGGATATTGACGTCTTCATTAAAACTGAGGAGTTGGCTACTCGATGTCGCCTTTTCAAGCAATGCTCGTCCGGTTTCGATGAACCCTTCCAAGGCTCGAATTTTCTCTCGCTGGAGTTTGCCACGTAGGGATCGGCGCTCCACCATAATTCGTCCATCCAACGAGGATTCGAACTTCCCGTAGCCAGGGAATAGACGCTCCTCCGCTCCCACCACTTGCGAGAGAAATTCAAAGGTCGAGGCAAGACTTCCCTTTTCTTCATAAAAGATTCCAGCCAACTCCGGAGTCAACTGGAGCCAGTCTCCTGCATCCCAAAACGCATTCTGCAATTCGACCGGATCAATAGATGTATTGTAACGCTGGGAAGCCAAAAGCAGAGAGAGCGCGTGGCGACTTTTTTCAGCAGGCTCACCAGTAGTTAAATCCACATTCATACACAGCCCACCCAAGCCGTACACAATAGGGCTAATCTTACTAACCTCCCTCTGGCTCTTAAGTTCATGTCGAATCACACTTTGAGAAAAAATGGCGATTCTTCTTCTGGCAGCAAAGAGCATAGCCCTAACCTTGTTTCCGAATTCAAATTGCGCCGCCAAAATGGCATCCTTACCCAACAGGCTGCCAAAGGATACGAAGTCATCAAAAGTCATGATGTCCTCCGGATGATTTCCACCAGCACCCGGTCTTCGTTGCCCACTGCGTCTGGAATGCAAAAAGGCACGAATACGTAACAAAAATTCGTAAGCATCAAGATCCCGCCAATCTTTTAGCTCCTTATAAATCGTATGGCTATGGACAAACTCTTTGCCCGCCAAGGTCCAGATACCTGCTAAAAATACCCGAAGACCATCATTCTTGATATCGAAGTGATCAAAATCCTCACTTCTCTGGGAGGCACCTTTCCACTGCCCTTGCCAAAATTCACGCACATGCAGGAAGTGATCGAAGGGGTTATACGAAGCCCGAATACGTTCCAGAAAGACTTGAGTCAAGCCATCGGGATCGTAAACCGGCCGCATATCGAGAAACGAATTCAGCTGCTTCCCCTCAAGCGAAGGAATGTCGTCCAATGAAAACGGCAGCGCCTCACAAGCAAAACCGAACTTCTTTTGAAAAGCGTCTGAGTGAAGAATCTGTTTTTGCAGTTTCAGCAAGAAGGAATTCCCTTCCAGAGCGCCATCAAAAAGAAACGCAAAATCCGTATCTGAATAAGGGGTCATCTCCCCCCGACCTGTCCCTCCCAGCGCAACGACTGCAAACGGTTTATCGTAAGCCAATAGTGCATGCTGCTGCTCAGCCCAATGGCGCGTCAACTCGATGTAGATGGCCGTTCTTTCAGAGACGATTTTCCTGCCGATGTCCAAGCGATCGCACAGAATCAATGCATCATTATCCGCAATGAGTTTTTCAAACGCCCCCAATGGCCCCAGTTCCTGGATAATAATCCGCACATTTTGTTCAAGGGGAGTCATGAAAGTATGTTCCGAATTATAGCCAGACATAAGATTTAGCGGTTAAAACACTCCACTATTTCGGAATCACTTTCAGTGGAAAGATCAATCTGGAAGAATTCAGATTAAATTGAACCCCCGGGTAGTCATCAGTAGTCGAAGCAACCCCTATTTAGTAACCCTTCATCGAGGAAGAACAGATCGACTCCAGACTGGTAGGCTTTAATGAGTTCCACCCGATAGATTGAAAAATCGTCACGATAAAGACCAAGAAAAGAAAGTCGCTTTCAATGCCACATCGATTTTACACCTCAGTTATGGCTTTGCGGGCACTCAGCTCTGTTTCAATTTCAGCAACTCGCTTGTCGTTCAAGGGGTAAAAATACATAATACCTAAAGGAATAAGGCCGATTACAGCTGGGACTAGGCTCATGAATAAAACCAGGACGTTTCGGACCTCGACGGTCGAATCCATACCTTGAACGTAGCCGGCACGAGCGAGAACCCAACTGGTAATTCCAATTCCAAAGGCCCATCCAAATTTTTGGGACATCGTGGAAGCCGAAAAAACCAAGCCGGTTGAGCGACGGCCGAATTTCCATTCTCCGTAATCAGCAGTATCCGAATACATGGCCCAAAGTATTGCACTCAAAGGTGCGCTCGTAAATGAACCAAGAACCTGAAAAAATAACATCCACCCAAGTTGATGCGGTTGCAGAAAGAAGAACGCTGCTATGGAGAGGATCGCCACTGTCATCAAGATAGTAAAAGCGCTCTTTTTGCCTGTAATTTGAGCAAACCAACCTACGAAAAGAGCACCAAAAATCGCGGCCACCATCCCTACAAAGTTAAATGCAGAAACCAGGGTATCAAAGGCATAAAACTTCGTGCCCAGGAAGGGAAGCACTACCTCCCGATCATCCACATAATAGAGAAAATAATGATTAATCACTATCAACCTTGTGGCCACAAAGAGAATGAAGGTGAAGGTAAGAGGGAGAAGAATTAACCAAGGTCCATTTCTCACTAAATCCCGGAGATCATCTGAAAACCTGGCATTTGTTTTTGGAGGATTTATCCGTTCCCTGGTTCCCAAAAAACAGATCACAAAAAATAGTATGGAAGCCACCCCAATAATAATGAACATGACCTGCCACCCAAACTGACTCCTGGGATCTCCCCCGATCATCCGAACAAAAGGCAGCATTCCGGCGGTAACCACTAGAGCAGCAATATAGCTGAAGGTAAACTTTACCGAGGACACCGAAGTTCTTACCTTCGCATCGGAGGAAATCACACCAAGCATTGAGGTATAGGGAATGTTGATCAAGGTATAGAGAATCATAAACCCGTTAAAGGTTATCCATGCCCAGACTACCTTACCTGTGTCTCCGAAATCAGGAGTCGTAAACATGAGTACTCCCATGATGGCCAAAGGCACACAAAACCACAACAGATATGGGCGATACCTTCCCCACTTTGTTTCAGTACGATCCGCAATCATTCCCATCAGTGGATCACTAATGGCATCGAAGTTTCGGCTGAAAAGGATCATTAGACTGAACGCTGTCGCAGTGAGTCCAAACGATTCCGTGTAAAAGAAAAACAGATGTACGCTGATCGTCTGCCAATACAGCACGGATGCGAGGTCACCAAAGCCATAGGAGATTTTCTCCCGGATGCCTACACGTTGAGAATCTGTCATAGTAGTTAGTTCGTTTGAAATCAGTAGGGGCGATCCTGAATTTTCGAATTCCACATTCGAATCTTCCGCCTGATTCCAAGAAACAACAAAACGAATAATAGTTTGAAGAGCAATAGTGATCCATCAGACTAGGCACAGGTTGTAAGCCTCTTTTTAGAAACGAACCCGACCGGGAACTATCCAACCTCAACATCGATACCGCAGTATCCGCACAAAAAACATTTCAACCCCGACCTCCGGCTCTACTACAGTCCCTCAAACAAGCACAAATAAAGGTTACGCAAGCCGCATCAAATCCATCTGTAATTCAATGGATTTCTGAGAATTGTTTTCTCCGATTTGAGATCCTTCGGCTACTTTGGCCAAAAAACCGGAATCAGCTTGAAACCTGGAATCTCGGCTGCGCAGTTTGTGAAAATCCGTGATGTATTGCTTTTTTGGATAAACGTAATCGACATGAAGACCGAACAACAGGCATTTCAATTCCCTCCCGATTTTGCGTGGGGCACTGCTTCATCAAGCTACCAGGTTGAAGGGGCCATAGATGCTGCAGGAAGAACGCCATCGGTGTGGGATAGGTTTTGCAATCAACCAGGAAACATTGCAGATGGAAGTTCAGGTGATCGAGCTTGCGATCACTTCCATCGCTACAAAGAAGATGTAGCTTTGATGAAAGAAACGGGACTCAACGCCTACCGGTTTTCCATTTCCTGGAATCGAATATTTCCTGAACTGGGGAGCAAGCCTAACCAAGCCGGACTCGACTTTTATGGAAGGCTAGTTGATGAGTTATTGGCCAACGATATTCAACCGTATGCTACGTTGTTTCACTGGGATTTACCCCAATGGCTGGAAGATCATATTGGAGGTTGGCGGTCCCGTGAAATAGCGGACTACTTTGCTGAGTATGCCAGCACGATAGGCAGCGCATTGGGAGATAGGGTTAAGCACTTTTTCACGATCAACGAGTTTCTATGCTTCACAGATCTAGGCTATAAAACCGGTCAGTTTGCGCCAGGATTGAAATGCGATTTGAGGACAGTTAATCAGGTACGTCACAACGCTATGCTTGCTCACGGCAAAGGCGTGTTGGC
This sequence comes from Verrucomicrobiota bacterium, assembly GCA_027622555.1. Lineage (NCBI taxonomy): Bacteria > Pseudomonadati > Verrucomicrobiota > Verrucomicrobiota bacterium. The sequence goes on along the minus strand of JAQBYJ010000020.1, from coordinate 28,023 downwards.
TCTCCGGGATGCATGCCCAAGCGAATGCAAAGTCGGGCTCGCAGAAAACATATCTACCACCATTCCGGTGTCGGAGACGAATGAATATATCCAGGCTGCAAAAAAAGCTTACCTGGACAAATACAGTTTCTTTATTCGGGTAATTCTGGAAGGCAAGTACCGTAACAAATACCTGGAGCAACCCGATGCGCCGACCATCGAGAATGGGGACATGGAAACGATAAGCTCGCCCTTAGATTTTGTTGGTATAAACAGCTACAGTCCCGTCCGTATTAAAGCCATCGGTTCGGAGCCTGGCTGGGAAAGTATTTCCGATCAGGATGGCAAACCGGCGGCCAACTCTCCCTGGCACCAGATGGGCCCTGAAGTCATTTACTGGGGTCCCCGCTGGCTGAACGAAATTTGGGGAGTTAAAGAAATAGTGATTTCTGAAAACGGATGTTACGATTCCTTGATGCCGAACGAACTGGGTGAAGTATTGGACCATGATCGTGTGCGTTACTTGCAAGAACATTTGAAAGCAGCGGAACGCGCCATCCAGGAAGGTTATCCTTTAAAAGGCTATTTCGCCTGGAGCCTGATGGATAACTTTGAGTGGACCGAAGGCTATGAAAAACGCTTCGGTTTGTACTTTGTAGATTTTGAAAGCCAGAAGCGCATTCCGAAATTGAGTGCTCAATTCTATAAAGACTATATTCTTAAGAACCAAGTTGTTGGTTCAGACAATAATTTGTCTTAGCAAAGGATTCCTTTTGCTAACTCCGTCTTGTTTCAATACTCCAGCCGTTTGCGAGTTACCTCATCCTTCCAGCTAACGAGCTTCCCCTGGAACATTAAAAGTTCCAATTCAGCCTTCACCTCCAGGCGCTCCGTTCCTTCAATCGCAACCTCACGGGTCTTCATCTGATTTTCAAAAATGTCCCAGTATTGTTCCTCGGCCATCCCTTGGGTCGTCATCCTGACGTTGGATTCCAATAATTCTGAATAACGCCATACTGATGACTCCACGTTATCCACCAACAAGGCCTTTATTGATTCGGGCTTTCCAAACAATGCTTCCACGGTTTCCGATGACATACCTTTTTCCAATGTCAGGTAATTCTTAACAAAGGCAGACTGCACAGGTGGCACTCCCTCGGCGGAGGACTTGAAAACAGGCTCAGTCGTCTCGCAGGCGACCATGAATAATCCGCAGAAAACGGCGATGAAGCAGGTAGAGAGATATTTGGCAAACATGAGAAGAATAATACCGCAAAGATCCTTAGCCCTTCAAGTTTCTGGAAATACACAATCCAAGAAATTTTCGTATCAAACTCCACTATTTTTGGATTTTTACGAGCCTTTCTTTCAATAAAAAACCACCAAACATTCTTTGGGAAATGTACCTAAAAACAGATGATTTTCTCAATAACCAGGGGGATTGGGACACATTCACTCCTACTTCAATAAATCATTTTTAACCGGTGGAAGATCGCAAAGCTCATATTTCATGTGGAATTTCACTTTAAATCTCCATTTATGGGTGCAAAGGATCTCAGAATTCCATCACTACATCTCAATGTAATTTGAGCCGGATTAATATACAATCACTCAGTTATCGCACATCGTGAATTTCTTTTACACACTCATTAACAAACCCATAGAACTCTGATGAACAAAAAAACAAACTGGAAAACTATAGCCTTGCTGCTGTTAATTTCATGCGGGATCATCCTTCCGCTATCAGCTCAAGAGGACGACGAAGACTTGGTAATCCTCGATCCTTTTGAGATATCAGCCGACGAAGTATCCGGATACTCTGCCACTACTACTATGGCGGGAACCCGGATTAATACTCAATTAAGAGATATTGGTTCGGCCATTTCCGTTATCACGGAAGAATTCATGCGTGATACAGGAGCGACTAACAGTGAAACCCTGCTGCAATACACCACTAACACCGAAGTCAGCGGAATTGGTGGAAATTTCACTAACATCTCCGGCGGCAACACAGTAGATGAGTCTGGAACTTTTCTGCGACCGCACCAAAGCACTCGTGTGCGCGGTTTGGCTGCAGCAGACAATACACGTAATTTCTTTCTAACTGAAGTCCCATGGGATGGCTACAATGTAGATCGTGTAGATATGCAACGTGGACCCAACGCCATCCTGTTTGGCCTCGGGAGTCCAGCCGGCGTTATCAACACCAGCACCATAACGGCCCACTTCGAAAACGAACATGAGCTTGAAGTTCGCATAGGAGACAATGACAGCACTCGGATGACCCTGGACATCAATCGCGTGCTGATTGAAGACCAATTGGGAATCCGTATTGCCTACTTGAATAAAGATCAGAAGTACCAGCAACACCCAGCCTTTGACGACGATGACCGTATTTTTGCCACCATCCGCTACGAACCGGAAGTGTTGAATGGCGATGGGATCAGCTCCTCTCTGAAGCTGAACTACGAAGACGGAAAAATCGACCGCAACCGCCCACGTTCGGTTACCCCCAACGATAACATCACTCCATTCTTTGGTGGACCCAACCGACAAGACGGACTGCGCAGAACCGTTTTTAACCCGATTACTGTTCAAAATCAATCTGGGAACCCCAATACAGGCCAAGCGCGAACGGACCACCCAAATCTTAATTACAATCCCTACCATGAACCTTGGCTGGGTAACTACGCTCAAGTATTTGGTGGCCCGATCGTTTTCTTCGGAGACGAAGCCAAGGGCAGCCATACAGGTAACTACTTCGTTTCAGAATTCAATAGCGGTTTCGGAATAGGGCCAGATGGAGCAATCGACGGCACTCTGGGGAATCCGTTTGCCAGACACACCGGCGTTGCCACCTATTCAAGCTACGCCAGAAACGTTCGGATCCTGCAAGACCCTAGCCAGATCTACGATCCAGATTACAACCCTATTGTGGCGACGGGGCTTCCTTTCAACACATTTGGTCAATACAAGGATCGCCACCTGACCGACCCAACCATCTTTGATTTTTACAACTATCTACTGGATGGTTCTAACAAAAAGGAGTGGGCCGATTTCGATAATTTCAGTGTGACTTGGGATCAAACCTTTTTCAATGGAAACCTGGGTTATGAAGCCGTCTACGACAAACAAGACTACCGTGATGGCCAACTCACTTTCCTGAATGGATTCAGGCAAGGTCTGAATATCGACACCAATTCACATTATATTGATGGCACACCAAATCCTAATGCCGGCCGGCCTTTCATTTCGGATTCTTATGAGTTTGGAAACAACCACAGCACCATCGGTCGTGAGAACATTCGCGGAACGGGATTCTTTCGGCACGATTTCCGGGATATGGATGATGACAACACTATCTACCGTATCTTGGGCCGCCACACCCTAACAGGACTCTACGTGCGGGATAAAGTACAGACGGAACGCTTCGGTTTCCGCCAATATGGCACTCCAGATTCCTATGGACAGATAATTGGAGTTCCCAATCAAGGAGACAATCGACGCCAGTTGAACCACTCGTCTTACTTGGGAGACTCGCTGGTAAATCGTGCCTCTGCTTCGGGCGCAAATATTCCACCGGTATCGGCAATACAAATGCCCGGCTCTGGCAGCGTACGCTTTTTTGATTCACACTGGAACGGTGGAGAAGTCGATCCAGCAGCCCTATGGATTAACGCCACTGGAGGAGAAAGCACTCAGTCTGAAAACCCGGCCAACTACGTAGGTTGGAATAATGCTCCTTTTCAAGTCATCGACAATCGGGATGGTTCCAACCCGAACCTCCTGAACGAGGCTCGTTGGACAAAAAACGAAATCGAATCCAAGGCGGGAGTCTGGCAAGGCCACTTCTGGGATGATGCAATCGTTGGCATGTATGGCTACCGGGAAGATACCGCAACGGCATGGAGCGACCAAGCTCCTTTGACCAATGGAGTGCCAAATCTGAATGGATTTGGGACAGACGACGACCCCACTATTGTTTCAGGAATAACCCGCAGCAAAAGTGTGGTAGCTCACTTGGATCGCTTAATTGACCCAGGTTTTGGAGTCAGTGTGTTTTACAACGAGTCAAGCAACTTCCAGCCTGCGGCCAACCGGGTTGATATCCTGGGGCAAGCAATTGCACCACCCAGTGGCGAAACGGAAGATTACGGTTTCACACTCTCGACCCATGACAATAAATATTCCCTGAAAGTTAATTGGTACGAAACAAAGGTCGCCAATGCCACGAACAGTACGATGGCAAGTATCTTGTGGTCAGTAGGAACTGTAGAAAACTGGGCCTACAACTGGGCAACCATTTTCTCTGAAAACATGCACGACGATTGGAAAGATGAATACGGACCTGGAATAGCCATTAACTCAGGTGGGGTAAACCTGCCCGATCAGGCCGCCGCCAGTGCATTCGAGCAAGCTGCTTACACTGACTATTTTGCGAATTTACCACCGCAAGCGTTTTGGGATGCATGGAATGTGGATACCGCATTACAAACCAGGATCGACGGTCTTCAAACTGCACAACAACCGAATGGTCTGGCCGCCACCAGCGACACCGTTTCCAAAGGAACCGAGTTTGAGTTTGTAGCTCAGCCAACTCCTAATTGGCGGATTGCGATAAATGCAGCCAAAACAGATGCCATTAGCGACAATGTTGGCGGAGCAGTGGCGAAATACATCGAATCACGTATTGCGGTTGCAGAAGGACCTGCAGGGGATGTCCGTATATGGAGCGGTAGCAACAGTGCTCCTACCTTCCGTTCAATCATGCAAGACAACTTCATCGGCCCCTACAAATTGATGATCCTGCAACAAGGATCATCTGTTCCCGAACTGCGCAAATGGCGGTTTAATTTGATAACCAACTATGACTTCAAAGAGGGTCGCCTCGCCGGCCTAAATGTAGGTGGAGGTTTCCGATACCAAGACTCAAACATCATCGGTTATCCGTTAAAATCTGACAGTGATGGAAACACCACATTCGATTTGAATAACCCTTACAAAGGTCCGACTGAAGAAAATTACGACGCCTGGATAGGATACAGTAGCAAACTAACCGACAAAATCGACTGGCGTATCCAGTTGAATTTACGGAACATTGGCGTAGGTAACGAGCTGATTCCGCTCAATACCCAACCTGATGGAACTCCTGCAGCCTGGCGGATCAGTCCTTCTCAAACATGGGAGCTTACAAATACATTTAGTTTCTAACCTGAATTGACCCATTAAAGCGCCTCCGGAGTTCTGGAGGCGCTTTTTTGTGTACAGATAATTGAATCATCAAATTCATGGATAGCCTATTGAAACTAAGTGCATAAGATCGGGGATCGGCTTCCTGCCGAATGGTGACCTCCAAACATCTTCCACTAAGACTACCACTCCACCAGAGCCCGAATCTGAAAGAAGAATGGACCAGCCTTTGAGAACTTCAATTGAACTTCATTACGATCATTCCCCGGAACAACCGTTTCTACATAGTCGGTTAATTCTGACCAAGAGTCCAGGTCAGTGGAGCACTCAAACGAAAGATGAATATCGTCACCTTCAATGCCTCGGGAAAAGTTAAGGCAATAAGCGTTCACCTCATCCTCTACCGATTGAAGTTGGAATAAAGGATGCACATTGGCAATCAAGGGATGAAGACCAAATACATATTCCCAGAGATTATTGACACCGTCTTTATCCTTATCAGCCAATTGGGCCACGACTTCAGAATCACTTTGATCTTCCACAGGAAACTTTTGAACGACCCAATCGGAATAAAAAAAGAAGGGAGGCTCTTCAACAGACAAGTGTTGGTTGATGGCAACATCCCTTAGAATTTGAATCTTACCACTTGGCCAGGATATTTCCACCTGGTGAACCGGTTCCACTAATGAGCCAAGACCGATATGCACTGCCGCTTCGCTTTGGCTCAAAAAATTGTTTGCACCGATCAGTTCGTAATACCTGGGTTCGGCAGCATCTGTTGCAGTGACCTTCACCCTGGAACCTATCCCCTGGGAGTTAGAGGCTGTTCCCTTTAATTCGAGCCGTAGCCAGGCATTACCATTATGAATATCGTTTCTATAAAGGGTGGAAGCTTCTCCTGTGTTTGTTACAAACACATCCTGATCACCATCACGGTCGTAATCAAATAATAGAAGCCCTTTACCTTCACCATCATCGCGAATTCCAAAACCAGCACTCACATCCGTATATGAAGCGTCATCATTTCTCCACAAATGCATGAGGTCTCTATTATTGGAAGCATAATAAATTTCTTTGGTCGTTTCGTGGGCATGATAACCGTTCGTCATAATAAGATCGAGATCCCCATCGTTCTCCATATCCAACATCTGGGTACCCCATCCCCATCCTGCATTTTGCAAGCCCATCATCCCAGCCTCTTCTGCAAATACACGGTCGCCGAGATTTCGATAAAACCGGTTGTCTTCGATACAGGTAATGAACCAATCCAATAAGCCATCCAGGTTGAAGTCACCAATGGCGGATCCCATTTCGCTGCTTCCTTTATTTATACCTGCGGCATCTGTTCCTTCTAAGAAAGTACCGTCGCCATTGTTCCAAAATATCTGAGAAGTTCTAAAATCCGACGCCACTGCCAAGTCTGGCCACCCATCGCCATCGAAATCGGCAAAGCTGGAGGCAAAGGCAAAGAGTTTTTCCTGGTCACCCGTTCCCATTACCACACCGGCAGCTTCGGTAGCATTTTCAAAAAAACCGGGAAAGGAAGGACCACGGTTTCGGAGAAGGACCGTGTGATTCTCCACCCCCGGGGCAGAACGAAGAATTCCCCATTCGCAAATATGAACGTCGAGCCAGCCGTCGCGATCGTAGTCGCCGAATGCAATACTGAATCCGTTATGATCCGTTTCGCCAATCAAAGCGACACCACGCTCAATTCCTTCTTCAACAAAGGTGCCATTACCCTGATTCAAATATAAATAAAAGCGAGGCGACTGAATGGTGGTAACGATCAAATCCAGATCTCCATCATTGTCGATATCGCCCCAGGCTGCGCCGTTGGTACTATCATTAATTAGAATGTTCGCAGTCGCGGTCACATCTTCAAACCACGGGGCATCGGGCGCTCGAAATCCTCCTCGGTTCCGGTATAGGATATCGGTATCGTCAACGCGGGTAACAAACAAGTCTACCCATCCATCGTTATCAAAATCACCGGCAGCTGCTCCACCGGTAAGAATGTTAACTTCCTCGGGGGTAACATAGTCGTCTCTATATTGTTGATAAGAAATACCGGCGGGAATGGTCGTTTCGGTAAATCCTCCGGGTGCACCTACCATTGACAAAGACCAACCAAACAATGCAGCAATCCCTATAATCGACCGAGGTAAAAATTCGACTGATCTGAGCCCTCTCCTTGGCTTAAAAGTCATGATACACGTTCACAGAAGGATTTTCGAGGCGTGTACGTTTCCCATTCGCCCACACCACTTCGAGTGCATCGACCTTCGTAGAATCCCCCAATCCAAAATGCTTGATCGGTGCATGTTGAGCTTGATGTGAGTCGCCAGTTACAATCGTCGTCACACGTTTCTCTCCACCGGCCTCAAGGTAAATGTTGGCACCTTCCGATAGTGGACGTCCAGGTTGGCGAACAAATCTGACACCGATCCAGTTTCCAGGATTGGGTATCTGGTTTCTGACAATCTTTACCACGGTCGAATTCTTTTCCTTATCCTCGTTCTTCACATGACAAGAAAAGATCAAATCCACCCTGCCATCACCATCGAGGTCCTGCGCAGTTACTTGCCGACTATCCAATTCTTCAGCCAATCCAAAGAGGAAGGAAACATTACGAACGCTACCGTCATCCATCGGCATAAAAAATACGTTCTTCTCAAACCCATTCCAGGACATGCCGCCGTCCATTAGACTCATCATCTCTTTGGCAAAATACTCGTTTAAACCTGGGTCGGATTGTGAGTTGCCGCGATAGATGTCGTCCGTCCAAAAGTGCGTGCAATAATCCGCTGCACTCTTATTGCTGAAGTGACCGTTGGCGATGTAGATTTCTTTATCGCCATCGTTATCGAAATCCAAGGAACCCACACCCCAGGACCAGCCGGACCTTGCAAGCTCATCTGCATTTTCAGCCTCAGAGAACCCACCGCCTGGTTTACCAAGATAAAGCCGGTTCCCATACCCCATTGACGAACGCATGTTGTTGTGCCCGGGAAAATTCTCTGGCCCAGCATTCATTTCATCAAGCCGCCGAGCGGTAGTGGAGCTCATGCCAATCGCATACAGGTCCAGCAGCCCGTCATTGTTGAAATCCTCAATCGTATGTGCCATGCCGAAGAGATGCCGGTTATAAAAACTCTCATCCGTGACATCGGTAAAGTTACCTTTCCCGTCATTACGATAAAGGTCCACACCCGCGAAGTCGCTTACGACCAACAGATCAAGATCCTGATCGGAATCGTAGTCGAACAGGGAACTGGAAAATGTTCTTCGCTTACGTTTCTCGACAATACCGGAAGCTTCCGTTTTTTCGGTGAAGCTGGTACCGTCCCCATCGTTTAACAGGAGATAGGCCGGGTAACCATCAAGCGCATCGTAATAAGGGGTGGGCATGGCACCTTCGAGATACAGCTCCTTATATTGGGCGATCCACAAATCCAGGTCACCGTCTCCGTCAATGTCGCCAGAGGTCATCGTAGGTGCTCCTTCGAGCGTAACAGGCGTGGAAGTGCTGATAGTGATTATGGGATCTTCAAATTTGCCCGATGCACCCCCTCGATAAAGAAATATTCCTTTCTTCGGAGCAGCACCTTTTTGCGAACGGCTCAACCCAATCGTCACCAGATCCACATAGCCGTCGCCGCTAAAGTCTCCAAGTATGGCAGTGTTCGCATTAACAACACCAACCGGATGCAGTGGATTCCCACCAAACTCATTGTTCCCCAGGTTCCAAAGAATGGTGTTAATTTCAGGAAGCAAGATTTCCGGCAATCCGTCGCGATCCAAATCATAGGTTAACAACGCGCCGCCTTTTTTGGGCGGAATATCGAGAGAGTAGAGTTCCTTAAAAAAGGGTTCACCGTTTCGGGTCGTTATGGTCAGTTCAGTCGCATCGATATTCGAGGGGATATACATCCCGTTCTCAGCTGGCTTCAGCACCCATTGCACCTTTAGTTTACCCGAAACTATCGCGCGCAAGTCGGTCGAAGCATTTTCTATATAGAGTTTTGTGGAAACCACCGATTCGGCCAGCTTACCAAACTCCTGGGAAAAAGCGTCATGATGCCATTCGCTCATAGAAAGTTTGAACCCGGAGGCTTTCATCGTATCCAACCAGCTCGCCCATTCACCAGGGGACAAAGATCGAACATTGATTCCGGTCGTACTTATTTGTATGCCGTACTCGTGAGTCTCCGTAGATTGAACCTCGGCCACGGATAGTTTACCAAAGGGAAACGTTTTCAGGACTGCATAAGCATCCGCTGAATTTCGCAAATCATCCCACAAACCAATGAAATAACGCTCATGCTCCTGAGCTTTAACTTCGTTGTTCCAAACCGACTGGTTAAGCTGTTCCCGTTCCTGGTACAGGAGATTTAAGTTGGAGGCGCCAAACAGGCTCCCGCAAACGTTCAAAAGAAACAGGAATGAAACTGCAGTTCTCATTTTATACACAGTTTGAACCATTCTCTTCCAAAGAGTCTATACAGTATGTTCGGTGGGGGAAACTTATCCTCAAACCCGACAGACGGAAATAAACGGTTATTATGCGAACTAAGATAAGCACGAAAGGGATGGAACTTTGAATTAAGCTATTGCAAACACCGGATACATCTATCTCCCCCGCTACCTGAACGTAGCGGGGGAAATACACTACTACAAATATTGTTTCAGTCTTCCCTAGTATGCCTACGCAAAAGCGAGTCATCAATGAGATCGCCCGTCGTAAAACTAATAATTTCGCACAAAATCTGCTTTCTTGAGGCCCATTTGATGTAGACCAGGCTCTATGCGCATATTTCCAATAGGCTTGTAAGAGCTCTTTTACCTCTTCAGATCTAATTTCTACAAATGATCCGCCACCCCAAAGTTGCCCTGGTTTTCGCCTGTTACCTGGATCAGGACGCACAGGTTCTTCATGCTATTTCCACTTACAATGGGTTGAATAATCGCTGGACTGGCTTCGTAGACGATCAGGCGTTTTCTAAGAATACTCCGAATTATGTACTCTCCGGACAATGGGACGGAGTCATATGTAAGGAACATGCGCCTGAACTTTTTCAGCAATGCATTGAAAGAAAAATTCCCTGTATCGATTTAAGCGATCACCCAACAGTCACCGCAGGTATTCCCAAAATTCGGCCTGACAACAAAGCGATCGGTCATATGGCAGGTGAATTTTTTGTTGAAAAAGGCTATCGGAATTTCGCGTTTTGCGGGTTTGAGGGGTTGGCATGGTCTGAAGAACGAAAGGAAGGCTTCATCGAAGCACTTGGCCTGGTAGGCCAAAAATCAACCATCTTTGATGTTGAACTCCCAGAGCGTGCAGAGGCTCAGTGGGATAAATCCAGTGTTCAGCATATCATGGAGTGGTTGGACAAGATTCCAAAACCGTTGGCCGTGTTAGCAGCGAATGACATGCGAGGAATTCAGATCATTGAGGCCTGTAGTCTTCTTGAAATCCAGGTGCCAGAAGAAGTGTCCATTCTGGGAGTAAACAACGACACGATTAGATGCGAGCTCTGCAATCCGCAACTTAGCAGCATTTCTCTCAATTCGGAGTATTACGGACAAACGGCAGCCAAGCTCATCGATAAAATGATGGAAGGCTACATACCCGGTGAGAAGGAAACCTTCATTGAACCGGGGGAAATCATTAACCGTCGTTCAACCGACGCATTTTGTATCGATGATCCTTTTGTTACCTCTGCGTTGCACCTGATTAAAAACAAAGCTTGCGAGGGAATCACGGTGGATTGGATCGTTAAGAAAACCCACATATCCCGAAGCGGATTGGAGCGGAGATTCAGAAAATACCTTGGGAAAACACCCCAGGTAGAAATTCGCAATGTGCAGATTCAGAAAATAAAGCAACTCCTGCTCGAGACAACTTATACATTGGCCCACATCGCGAGCCTTACAGGGTTTGATCACCCGGAATATATGTCGGTGGTTTTCAAAAAGAATATCGGCATGACTTTAAATCAATACCGGCAAAAATTCAGAATCGATAAATAGATCCACACCGTCCCAGGAAATAATCGTATTCCAACCTTACGGTTTCGATCCGAACTTCTTTTCGAACTCTATTTCCAGATTCAGGATTTCTTTTTCAGAAAGGCGAGGTTGTTGGCGAGCTTTTTGGAAATAGCTCCGAGCATCGCCCTCGAGTCCCTCAGAAATGGAATAAAATGTTAAGGTTGATAATGCCAGCGGGTGAAGAGATTCCAGTTCAAGCGCTCGTTGCAGCAAAGCAACTCCCCTTTCGACCTCCGACTGAAGCATATACAATGACGCCAACTCAACATAAGGATCAGCCTCCTCAGGCCGCAGAGAAATGGCCAATTCGATTTCCTTGATTGCACCGCCGTAATCTCTCAATTTCTTAAGGCGATCTCCGTTGGCCAAATGCAATCCGGGAGAATCCGGATTGTGAAAGAGTCCTTCAGCCAAAGTGCGAGTCTGCCCCTCGGGATCGCCTGTGCTTTCTAATAATTTTGCCAACTGAAACCATCCATCCGAGAAGGCAGGTTCCACCGCAGTACAATCTGAAAAGCTGTTGCGAGCAAGAAGCTGTTCTCCCGTACTTAAGTACATGAGACCCAACTGAAAATGTAGAGCCCCGTCTCGTGGTGCCATTTGAATCGCACGTTTTAGCAATCGAATTCCAGCGATCGTATCTCCACCGCGGTCCGTCATTCCCGCGGCTAACGCTAATTGGTAAGTATCAAAACTTTCCGAAATCAGATCCAATAGCCAGGGATCGGGAATATCACTAAACGATCCGGAGCTCTTTCTTATCCCGCGAAGAGCCGAGGCTTTTTGTTCATTTCCTCGATTTTGAAAAACCGTTGCCAATAAATCGGCCCCAATCCTGAAGTCACTTTTGGCTGCAGCCAGTTCCAACTTTTGCTGAGCCATCGCCAAATCGCCCCTTACCATATCCACCCTGGCCAAGCCTACGAGTGCATAGGCATTATTGGCATCTATGTTAAGGGCTGAAGCGTAAGCAAGCTCAGCGTCTTCAAAGTGGTTTTTTTTGAACAACCCGTCGCCCAAACGAACCAGGGCCGGCAAATAATCAGGGGCCAACTCCATCGCCTTTTGCCTGAATGGTAGAGATTCATCCAACTGACCATAACTACTTAATAGTTCCGCCAACAAGTGAGGCCACTTTGGATTGTTCGGCTCCAGCGCCATGAGTCCCTGGTAACACAATCCTGCCTCTTCGTAGAATCCATTTGCGTGATAAAGCCGACTCAGATCCACTAGAGAGTCGACCGGGCTTTTTCCGCTCAGAGCTTGGAGTTCAGCGTTTTCAATTCGCTGATGAAGCCGATCCGGCCAGCCAGACAAATCCGGTCGCTGGGGAATGGTGTTCAACACAAATTCTCGCTCCGAGAAACCGCAACCGGCCAACACCAAAACTATGAGATATCCGACCAACAAATTAAGGAGACCAGCAACCCTCACCTTCATAACGCCTCCTTCGGTTTCCATATGAGAACACGCGTCATTTTTTCATAGGGTGGCCAGGCGTGAAAAGCCCCGGACACAATCCAAGGTTCACCAGACCCAGAGAAATCGGCTACACCGAGCGTTAAAAGATGGGTGGGTTGGTAAGCCAGGATTCGTTTTGAAAACGTGAAGTCTCCCTCGTTGCGAAACCAAACCAGCGATTCATGTTTGGGGCTGAACCAATCGTTGAAACAACTCGCTGCTACCACATCCATATTTCCATCCTGATCCAGATCGCACTGGATAGGACTGTAGGCTCCCGGAAGATCACCAATGCGCCGATAATCAAATTTCCCTTCCCCTTTATTTTCCAACCAATGTACTCCGTGCCAAGGACGCGCACCCGGTACCGGAGTTGGGCCGAAGCCATCCCCATTCGCGAACAACAAATCCGGTCTGCCATCCTGATTAAGGTCTCCCAAAGTCATCCCGCTGGAGGCAAAATCCTCGTTTGTAGAACCGAAAATTACCTTGCTCGAAAAGTTGCCCAGGCCGTCATTGAGAAATAGGTGAATCTCTTCCCATTGCTGGGATACCTGCGCTGCTACGTCTTCATCACCATCGCCATCGTAATCCGCAACACAGACATGTATCGTTCCAGACAAACTTAGAAGATTGTGGCCTTCAAAACTCCACTTGCCGGTGCGTTCAAGCCATTGAATTTCACCTTGGTCGTATCCAAAATGTCCAACGATCAAATCCATTTGGCCGTCGCCATTAAAATCTCCTGCCCGAACGTCTGAAACTCTCATTACATTCTCAAGAATCGTTCGTCGGAAAAATCCCTGGCTTCCATTGTTCTCCAGAATATAAACAAATCCGATGTGATCGTTGTTAGGGAAAATCACGCTCATACTGGCAATCAGCAGATCGAGATCACCATCGCGATCCATATCCACCGCTTCCACATGTACCGGACCCTTCATTTCAGTAGCCAAGGTAATTTCCTCGAACTTTCCCGCAAATGTCTGGTGCAGCCAAAATACCTCACCTTCGCGAGCCTCACAGCCAACGACATCGAGCAGACCATCCTGATCCAGATCAACCGCATCGATATGGGCCACCCAGGGATTTCCCTTAACGGCTCTGCCAATTGCCTCGTGATTAAATAGGTTGAGCTGCTCCTCCACCGCTACCTTCTGCTTGAGAATAGGTACCACAACCTCCGGAGTCGGCTTACACCCAGCTACAAGCAGAGCAAGTAAGGCAGCCGAAATCAACTCACCAAATAAACATCTGTCCGATCTATCCATTATCGGTGCCCATGTTGATATGGTTTACTCGCAAATCAACTGGCAATTGGCAGAACAATTTTGGCAGGAATTTGGCAGGAATGATCTATTTATTACCTAAGTCATCGATTATAATGGTGGAGGTGGCGGGAGTCGAACCGATTTGAATCGTTCACTTATTTTCACTTATCTGCATCTATTTACATTTATCGTTATCTATCAGCACGTTATAATTTCAGAGGGATGCAGGTACATGCAGACTGATACACCAAAATGAAGGAGAATTGGCAAATAATTGCCAAATCCTAAAACATGATATTTCACTGTTTTTGACAGGTATTTGGCAGGAATAGAAACATTCCATTATTCCCAATGATGCCGGACACTGAATATTCGCTTGCTTCACCTTGGTCGCAAACTTTTTCCAGCGCGCTTCGTCACCAAGGACCTCGACAAGCAAACGGTGCACCTTCGACATTACCTTGGCCTTGCGAGCATACTCCTTTCGCGTAGCGTTTATCGTTAAATTGCCGAGCCCGGAAACGTAGTATTTGAGAATCTTTTCAGGGTAGCGTTTTTCGAGCTTTTTTGCGGTCTGAATTTCATCCCCACCACTCCAATCTATCGACGGGTACACCAACTCGACCAAACATTCACCGCCTCGTCGTACTCTTTGCGATACATGCGCACTTTAAGCTGTTCTGTCTCCCAAACTGCTTCAATGCGCGCAACCACTTGAGACTCGAATCGTGCCCATTCAGCAGTTTTGCATTTTTTCTTGAATGCCTTATATTTTTCGAGTGTCAGGCGGTCTGTGGCCTGATCGAATTGAATCTGGAGATACTTTTCACGGTCGCCTGCCGCTTCAGCCCGCTCAGCGACAAACCCTCGCAGTTCGTCCATTCGTCCATGAGCCGACGGTATATTCGCCGGGCATGGTCCAATTTCCAATCACCCTGCATGGCTTCAAAAGCCACCGCCAGCCTGCGCCAGTCGGTATCATCATAGCAGGTGGCATAAGCGACTTCATAGAGCAAATCATCCATGCCTGCATTGCCGCTTTCGATAAAGGGCAGGACACGTTCAAGAATTTCACGTCGAAATTCTGGGCCAATCTTTTTGGAATTCAACTGTGTCAGCACCTCGTCCAGAAGCTCACTAACATGATCCTCGCAATCATATGCACCACCGCCGTAGTCTCCAAATTTCAGGCTCAATTTCAAGCACTTTGATTTTTAAAAGATAACGCCTTGCGTTCATGATTACTTTCCTATCTGGGATTTTGCGGAGAAATATCACTCTCTAAAAAATCTGTAATCGCAAGTCCTCGAATAATTCTTCAATTGACATCAATTTAGTGGATAAGTAAATTTCATGGATGATTAAAACACAAATTCAGATCCCTGATGACCTTTATCGCGAACTCAAGCATCTGGCGAAGCGCAAAGAATGGTCCTTGGCAGAGACCCTGCGTCGTGGCGGCGAACACATGCTCGACATTTATCCGGACCTGACAATGAAGCCACAAGACTGGACTCCACCGTCTCCGCGGCATGTCGGCTGGAAAAATTTAAGTGCAGAGCAAATGCATCGTTTGGCCTTCGACGACATGGAGCCCCGTCTTCCCTAAATGCTCTCGCTCGACGCCAATATTCTTTTTTACGCGTTCAACGCGGACTGCCCGCAGCAACGGGCGGCGGAAGATTATTTGAAAGGCTTGACCAAGCGGGAAGACATCGCCCTCAGCGAGTTTGTCCTCTGCGAGTTCTACGTTTTGCTTTGTAATCCCGCGATTTTGAAGAAACCATTATCTCCCGGGGATGCCTCGGAAGTGATTCAGATCTACCGTAGTCACCCAGCCTGGAAAATAGTCGGATTTCCCGCAAAAAGCCGCCCTATTCACAACGAGCTTTGGACAATGGCCTCAAAACCGAATTTCGCGCGCCGCCGCATTTTCGACGCCCGCACCGCACTCACTCTTCTGGCCTTTGGCGTCAAGGACTTCGCCACCGCCAATATAAAAGACTTCGAAGATCTGGGTTTTGACAAGATTTGGAATCCACTAGAATAGGCTTGAGCCACCTGTCCAGAGATATCCACCCTGACCGCCGATATACCTCAACTGCGAAACTCGCAAAAGCAATGCGGCAAACAAAACAGCCCGGTGTCTGCATCCAGCAGATCGATGTAATCCTTAACTGTGCGATTTTCTTCCAACGGCGATGGTATCCCAATCAATTTCAGACTTGTCCCAAAAATCCTCGGGAAGAATGGAGTTACGGCACTGGAGTTTGGCAGGAGTCGCCTTACCCGTGGACAGAGCTCTTGAATCATCACGGCGGGAAAGAACCCGTTTACGTGCGAAATTTTGATCGATGTCCTTGACTGGAGAGTATGTTGCCATTGTTCGTACACTACGTTTTTAGGTTAACGGTCAAGAATCTGGCTCAGCAGAATCTAAAAGTTCAAACTCAGAGAAAATGCGTACCCAGTCCTCAAAACTTTGGCGTAGATCCAGGAAACTGCCTAAGAAGTTTGGTGTGGAACCAGAAGTTTTGTTTAGTTGCAATTATCTGCATCCATTTGCACTTATCATTATCTATCAGTACTTTAAGAATTTAGCGCGAAGCAGGTAAATGCACATGGATGCACCTAAATGCAGGTAAATTGGCAAATAATTGGCAAATCGAGAATATTTCGGCCTGGTCTCCTGATGGGCCTTCGGCTTACCACCCAGCTGCTCGATCAAGATCTGTCTTTCCTCTTTAAGGTACTCAATGACTGCTTGTTGATGTCGGTTTACCCAGCCCGCAACGATGTTTTCCATCAAATGAAACCGTAGATTCATGTAACCCAAACCATGATTCTAACTCTTACACGCTCAACGTGTTAATTAAATGGGCTGATTGGCCCTACAGGTTTACTGCGTTTATTTTAAAACTGGCGTTGCGTGAGCTATGGTTGGCCTGTAGGTTGTGAGTAAGTTTATGACAGAGTTATCATTTCGAGCTTACCAGGAGCAAGTGTAGGCAGCAATTCGAGTAATTTAGGCATGAGTGGGATGGTGTCTTCCAGGCGATTGGTTTTTGCTTTGAGAACAACGACTGCTATCTTTTTACTTTGAATGTTTTGTTGATACGGCAAGCCAGCGTCTATGGTCACAAACACATCAAATCCTTCTTCAGCTTTGGCTAATAATGCTCCATTATTCAATCCAGCCAAATCTGTTTTAGAGACTGAGGTAACCTCATTCCCGCTCAGTTCCCTGCATAACCTCCAATCAAGGTTTTCATCAAGCAATATCCGCATTATGCTATTGCCAATATATCTTTTTTGGACTGCTCGAGCACCGCAATAACCTGCTCTCGCTTAACGGTAGGGAATCCCTCAAGAAAGTCATCGATGGTATCACCTGCTTCCAGCGCATCAAACAAGCTCTTAACAAGGACACGGGTATCAGAAAATACCAACAACCCACCAACAATATCGGGATTTCTATTAATAACTCCTGACAATCCTTTATTCATGATATTAAAGTAGCATAATTTCTCGTTTTACCAAGATTATTAAAAACTGTATCCACAGCTTTAGATGAGAAGTGAGGAGGGCTAGGTGCTGCGCTAGTCGGGAGTAGCTTTAGCGAAGCCTGAGGGTGTTAAACGATAGGCGAAATTTTGGTATTTCGATATAAATGATTACGTGAGATCTCTGTCGAGACGTTCGGTGTAATAGCGCCCTGATACACCAAGACCAGACGATCCTTCCAGCCATCCAATCATAAAAAGTCCTGTACAAGGGCGAATCCCCTACCCTCAATGCAGGGACTTGTGTCATTGTTGAAACGGCCCCTGAACGGTCTATGATCCCGCCAGCTAGGCTCCCAAATGTGGGGGGCTATCAGAGGAGAAGTTAATGATTTCTGCCAATTTCCTGCCATCGGTACTGCTTTCAGGAGATTACGCTTCCTCCCTACATTGCTTGAAATTTGGAGATTTGAAGGAGGGTGTGGAGCCCGCCTTCATTTAAAAACTACGGCGAGGCATGCTTCCATCTGTGTCGCTCCCCATGGCTGCGCCATGCGTAGCTCGCAGAGCGAAGCATGGTGGAGGTGGCGGGAGTCGAACCGGTAAAGATAGTTCACCTATTTGCATCTATCTGCATTCATTTTCACTTATCGTTATTTATCAGCACGTTAAGAATTTAGCGGGATGCAGATAAATGCAGACTGATGCACCAAAATGCGGGATAATTGGCAAATTATTGGCAAATCTAGCTACGTTATATTTCACTTTTTTTGAATGAATTTGGGTCAAAAAATTATGAATGCTCGCGCTTTTGGCTCTCGGTTGATTCTCATCTTTGCACTTTTGCAACAAGAATTTCTCTGATTAAGCTTCTTATCCCTAACAGAAAAGAAAGATTGTTCCCTACCCCTACTTCTCGGCTCAAAAGGAAAATGAATACCGGAAGGCCCTAACCCAAATCTGATAAAGGTGGAGTTACCTTCAAGCGCTTTTGAAAATTGACAACTGATTGATTTGAGTGGGTTGCCATATGCTCAATTGGCAAGCAATCGCTCCATTCAAGCTGAGGGATATGCCCTTGGCTCACGGCAAGCCGCAGATTCTCAACGTGCTGACGAAGCCACCTCAGGAGAGCGATCGGCCGTTCGGTTTTTTGGTAGCTCTCAAGAACCTCTTTAAAGAAGCAACGCGTGACTGGTACGAGTAATTTGAGATGCCGAATATCCTGTCGTTCTTCCTGGGTAAGCGAGTTGACATTTGCCAACTTGGCCTGGAACAAGGCAACCGGGCAAAGAAACCACATGGGCTTGCCCGCATAGTGAATTGAAATAGCTCCGTTCTCAATGTCCTTTGGTTTCAGTCCGTTTACACTGCGAATGATTTCGGCGGTTTGGCCTTCCGGTCCCGTGAGAACATGGGACACGAGGCGCATTCGTCCTTTACTTGGATTTGGTAAACTCTCCCAGTTTCCAGGGAGATGAAGTTTGGGCAATCTACGGTAGAAATCAGCATCTCTGCTGGTGAAAGGTTGAAATGCCAAAATGTTGGCATCCTGCGTCTGGTATTTCTCTGCCCAGAGATTTACGGCCTGACCGCCGACCAAAATCAGCCCAGTGTCTCCAATTAGCAAATCGAAGTAATCCTTAACTGTGCGGTTTTTTTCCAACGGCGAGGGCGTCCCAATCAATTTCAGACTTTTCCCAAAAATCCTCGGGAAGAATGGAGTTACGGCGTTGGAGTTCGGCAGGAGTCGCCTTACCCGTGGACAGAGTTCTAGCATCATCACGGCGGGAAAGAGCCCGTTTACGTGCGAAATCTTGATCGATGTCTTTGACTGGAGAGCATGTTGCCATTGTTCATACAGTACTGTTTTTGGGTTACAGGTCAAGAATCTGGCTGAGAGTTTAGCGGGATGCAGATAAATGCAGACTGATGCACCTAAATGCAGGAAAATTGGCAAATAATTGGCAAATCGAGGAGGGCAATATTTTGTGTCGTTGTTGCTTGGAGTTCAGGAGTGAAAAACTATTTCAAATTTGAATGATCCTATGGCTTAGTTACTCCAATTTCCTTTTGAGTCCACGCAAATGATTCTGTAAATTAACAACCTGTACCCTGTTTATAAAAACCAGTTACATCCTCCCGCAAAAGCAATGACGAATTCCCAATCCTTACCGGCTACTTTTCCATCTAGCTTTTTGTTCCCATTTCCTTTTTTCCAACGAGCCGCTAGGATATAAAAGGGTTTACTAGTTTTATTCCGGCATTGCTGAAATCATCCGTGTTGCGGGTTACCACCGATAGGCCATGAGCAGCGGCCGTAGCAGCAATTATGCTGTCCTTTACCGGCATGACAAAGCCTTCCTTTTTGAGGCGCGCCAGAAGCCGCGCCCAATGGGAGGCAGTTGAGGCATCAAAATCCAGGATGCGGAGCCTCTGAACACCTGCAGAGAACCATTCTTCCAAACGCTTGCGACGTCGTCCGACAGGGAGCAGTAGGATGCCGGATTCCAGTTCGCCCAGAATGATTGGATTTACGGCCAAGTCCCGTTCGTTTTTGCGAAGCCAATCGATGACGTGAGAAGACGGACTGGGCTTAGTCGGTTCGCTGAGAACATTAGCATCAACCAGGTATTTCAAAATGTGTCAGTGGATTCAGATTCAATGGGTTCAAACCAGTTGTTCTCAGGACAATCCAGTAACCAGTCCACCAGACCCTCATTGTTTCCGTACTCCCGGCGTTTCAGCAAGTATTCGCCAGCGTCCAGCCGTTCAATATCAAATTTCTGTCCCGCGACAATGTGGTCACGCTCTCGAATCTCAATCGGCAACACAACTTGACCCTTACTGGATACAATCGTTTTCATCAAAGTAAGACCACATCTTACATCTAGCAAGTCAACACTAATTCACGGAATAGGTCACAAGCATTTCCAAAAGCTTGAATACTCCTGAACTCCTAAAATAATCGTGTACTGCCAAAAAAATCAGCCAAAATCGATAAGTGTTTGGTTTTAGGCAGCTTCCTTAAAATAGTAATGCAACAGTCCAACGAGTCGTTTTTTGCATTTTACCTCCCCCTCCAGACTCAAATCCGCGGGTGTTTGTTAAAGACCCTTGAGATCCATTCTATCACTGTCCTTAAACTTTGGTGAAGATCCGTTCATCTGATTGCACTTAAATGAAGGTAAATTGGCAAATCGAGAATGTTTCAGCCTGGTGTCCTGATGAGCCTTCGGCCTACCACCCAGCTGCTCGATTAAGATCTATCTTTCCTCTATAAGGTAATCAATGACTGCCTGTTGATGTAGATTTACCCAGCCCACAACGATGTTTACCATAAAATGAAACGGAAGATTTACGTGAGGCCTACCATGGTTCTAACCCTTACACGTTCAACCTGCTAATTAGTTGAGTTGATTTTTTTGGCCCTACAGAATTATTTTCTTGAGAATACATACATTATATGCATATTGTTATGCATGAGAACAACATTAAACATAGATGATGCCATATTCGAAAAAGCATCGAAATTAACAGGAATAAAAGAAAAGACTCGGTTGTTACACGAGGGGCTGCGGACATTAATCGAAAAAGAGAGTTCGATGCGCTTAGCTAAGCTTGGGGGAAGTTCGCCAAAGATAAAATCTATTCCTAGGCGATAATGGTATTGGTAGATACATCAGTTTGGATCGATTTCCTACGTCAGGGGAACCAATTACTAGAAGATATACTAAGTGACGCTGAAGTCGCCACGCATCCTTTGGTTGTCGGGGAATTGCACGTTGGAAACATTGCGAAGAGAAAGCAATTTTTATCCCTGTTGGATAATTTGCCAAAAATAATAGAATGTTCGCATGAAGAAGTACTGTTTTTCATAGAGAAGCATAAATTGCATGGAAAAGGCATTGGTTATGCAGATGCGCATATTCTTTGTTCCTCCATTGTAAGCGATACTCCACTTTGGACTCATGATAAGAGACTGGGTACTATATCAAAAGCCCTAACCGGTAGGAATGAGAAGGCGTGAGGTTTCTCGGGTTTCCCTGCATCTAAATGAAAGTAAATTGGCAAATCGAGGAACATGATTTTTCGCTCTTTTTGTCATGAACGGTTGTTTGGCCGGTAACGTTTAACTTGATTTGAGTTCGCTTTTCACCGGCGTATTGACGTTGAACATGCCCAATAAATCTCTCGCGGCCGTCCACTGATATGCCTTCGGCTTACCACCCAACTGCTCGATTAAGATCTGTCTTTCCTCTGTAAGGTACTCAATGACTGTCTGTGGATGTCGGTTTACCCAGACCGCAACGAGGTTTACCTTCAAATGAAATTGGGATTCACGGTAGGCCTACCATGGTTCTAACTCTTACACGTTCAACGTAAGTAATTGGGCTGATTTTTTTGGCCCTACACGTAATGGAGTATTATGACGACACCTACCACTGGCTCCACCTCCAACGTCCTGAACGTGTGGTCCAATCGATGAAAACTTTTTTGAAAAATGCAGGCTTATGACCTCAGTGATGAAGATCGATCAAGTTCTCCAGGTATTTGTTTTTGGAAGTCCGGTAGATAAGGAAATCGCTGTCTATACTAACAACGTAGTTGAGTTTTAACTTTTCAGCAACAACGACAAGGGAAGCATCCGCAAAATCCATGGGAACATCGGAGTATTTTTTAGCGAGCAAACCAATTTGCCTAATATCATCTTTATCCAGATCGATTAGATGTATGCCACCATCGGCTACCCAATCTAAAAAGTCCCACTGCACCTGGGCGTTGAAATCTAACAAGTGGGATACTTCCGTGATCACCGCTATTGTAGAATAGAGTGTCCCGTTGAATTTACCCAGAAACTCCAGAGTTTTCTCATGATGAGCATCATCTCTGTCGAACAGAGCAATTAATGGCCCGGAATCAATGACGGCTCTTTTTCGCACTTAGCTTATTTTTCAGGATTTTTTTTCTATCGGTAGACCGGTTACTAGAGCCACTACCAAACTTCCCAAAAACACTTTTCCCCATCTCCCAAGGTGTCCGGAGATTTCTTTCTTCCTTTAGTTTTTCGACCAAAACTTTCCGTATGAACTCAGATTTAGATACACCCAGAGAGGCTGCAGTCCTTTCGAGTTCCTGTTCCAGTTTTGTATCTAATCGCAAAGAAACCATTTGTATGACATTATGTATGACAGAAGTCGTGTCAACCTGCTATTTAAGCACCACCAGGACCACTTTGAATCGAAGAGTCAAAAACTCGGGCAATGAACCTTTTAGCCTGTACTGCCAAAAAAATCAGCCTACACTCACGAATAATTGGATTCAAGCGGCTTGGCGATAACAGTACGTTAACATGCCACCTAGGCGCTTCTAGAGGTAAGGTCCCCTTCCCGACTCAAAATCTCTGGTTTTATCAGCTTATTTTCTATTCCTTGGTGATTTCTTTCCCCGTTGTAGTGTTGGAAGTAATGGTTGATGGTCAACTCGAGATGTCTTTCGCCCAGGGGAATGATTCGGTTCAGGCATTCATACTTTATTGATCTTACGAACCGTTCGCCATAGGCAATGCACTTCCGCGCTCGGACCCAAATTCTAAACAGGATTTACCTCGGACGTTTCACTTGTTTGCATTTACTTGCACTTATTTGCCGGGCAATATTTACCACTCTATCAATGGCGTTTGAAACATTAGGGATCATTCTCATTCTGAGTGAAGGAGCAGGATGGACCAGCACATCCATTCAGATGGACAGACCTTGTCATTGTCGCATTTGGCAAAGAAACTGTCGCACGTCTCTGCAAATCTATGCTATGATCAAAATCACTTCATAAAACCGATGGTTTCCCACCTGGCAGATTTCGATTTCTCAAGATAACCCATTCAAAAATTCATGAAGGCCACATTCTTCCTTTCCGCATTAAGCTTCTTACTACTCCTTCATCCTTTAGCCTTCAGCCTTTCGGCCGCAGGCCAGCCACCTGTGGTGAGCCTGTCGAATCCAAACATCCTCTTCGTCGCCATTGATGATTTTAATGATTGGGGGCCCACCCAGTTGGACGGTGCGCCGTTCGAGGTGGATACCCCGAACTTCGACGCGCTGGCAGATCGGGGTATTCTGTTCACCAATGCTCATTGCAATGCCCCGTCATGCAACCCGTCTCGCACTTCAATCATGTCGGGACTCCATCCCGCGTCGACCGGTGTTTACGCCAACGGACATGACTGGCTGGCTAATGAACGATTCGATGACATCCTTCTGCTCCCAGAGTATTTTCAACAACATGGCTACACGACGCTGGGAGGAGGAAAAATCTATCACGCCAATCAGGGTAGTGATTTCAATCGCAAAGGACTTATATCGCCCCGGGGCTGGAAAGATTTTTTTCCGTCCTTCGAGGAGCAACTGCCGGTGCCGAGCATGCCAGATATCAAGCCCAACCGCGGTGAAGGAAATTTCAATTGGGGCGGAACCGGTAAACCGCTCAAGGATATGGGGGACCACAAAGTCGTAAACTGGGCCATCGATCAGCTCGAGACTCCGCAGGATAAACCGCTCTTTCTCGCCGTCGGGATCTATCGTCCGCATATGCCTTGGTTTGTTCCGGATGAATTTTACGATCATTATGAGGACGTCAATATCACGCCTGCAACGAATCCAGTCGGATGGAAGAAAAACATCCCTGAGTCTCTCGCCAATCGATGGGATCGACATAAGGACTACGTCGGCAAACCGGGGCCCAGTCGTGGCTATGCGGCCTGCGTCACCTACGCTGATTTTGAGCTGGGTCGGCTCCTGCGAGGCTTGGAAGCTTCACCGCTCGCGGATAACACGATTGTCGTAATCTGGTCAGACCACGGCTGGCACTTGGGTGAAAAGGACCATTTTTCAAAATTCACCCTCTGGGAGGAATCCACCCGCGTGCCCTTACTTATCTTGAAGCCCGGGGCAAACAAGCAAGAGGTCGATACGGCAGTGAGCTTGTTGGATGTTTACCCCACGCTGATTGAGCTGGCCGGACTCCCCGCAAACAAAGAGAACGACGGTCAGAGCCTTCTCCCGATTATTGAGTCAGAAACGGACCTCAATCGGGCTATCCTGACCTCCGATAATGAGCATTACCATGCCGTGCGCGATGGACGTTATCGCTATCTCAAGTCGGACAATGCAGAAGCCTTGTTTGACCATTTCAACGATCCGCGCGAATTCAACAATATCGCCAACCAACCCGGCAGCGCCGCTATTATCAAACGGCTGTCAAAGTCCCTGCCGTCAAACCCCGCTGCCAGTATGCCCCAGCGCAAAAAACCGGACGACGCATAAAACCTGCTTGTGAGTGATTTCAAAGCTGGTGGAGATCCAACGTATTTGGAAATGAAATACCGTCCTACCTCATTGTTTGTAATACTTATCGGCTCTCTGCTGGCCCTGACCTCGCTGGGCTGGGCCCAGGAGAAGCCCAACGTCCTCTTCATCATGACTGATGACCTGAACTGCGACCTCGGCGTTTACGGCCATCCGCAGGTCAAGACACCCCACATCGACCGTCTGGCCAGACAGGGGGTCCTGTTTAAAAACGCCTTCTGCAACTTTCCCCAATGCGGACCCTCCCGGGCCAGTTTCATGACGGGACTGTATCCGGAACAAAATGGCGTAACGGTCCCCCGTCGCCTGTTTCGTGACTACGTGCCCGACGTGATTACCCTGCCCCAGCATTTCATGAACCACGGCTATACCGCAGCGAGGGTGGGCAAAATTTATCATTATGACAACCCCAAGGGCATCGGCACGGACGGCCATGATGACCCGGCTTCCTGGAATACACGGATCAATCCCAGAGGCCGCGACAAGGATGAGGAGGATAAAATCTTTTCCCTCAAACCCGGTTCCTTTGGCTCGTCCCTCAGTTGGCTGGCCGCCGATGGAAAAGACGAGGAACAAACAGACGGCATGGTGGCCACCGAATCGATCGAACTCCTGAAGCAGTACTCGACCAACAAGACGCCGTTTTTCCTGGCGGTGGGATTTTACAAGCCACACACCCCCTATGTCTCTCCGAAGAAATATTTTGAGCTCTATGACGAGTCACAGGTCCTGGTTCCGAAAGTTCCGGAAGGTTACCTGGACACCCTGCCTGAATCGGCCCGCAAAACGGTGACGGCGCATAAGAAGGATTTAAACCTTCCCGAGGAAACCGCCCGCAAAGCCATCCGCGCCTACTACGCGGCGATCTCCTTTGTCGATGCCCAGATCGGCCGCGTGTTGGAAGCCGTCGATGAGCTCGGAATCCGAGACAATACCATAATCCTCTTCAGTTCCGACCATGGCTACCACATGGGTGAACACGGCCATTACCGGAAAGTCACACTCTTTGAAAACGCCGACCGGGTCCCCCTCATCATTTCCGCACCTGGGATGAAGGGGAAGGGAAAACAAACCGACGCTTTCGCCGAAATGATCGACTTCTACCGCACCTTGACCGACCTGGCCGGTCTGCCGCCCCCTCCCCCCTATGTCAAAGGAGTCAGCCAGCGCCCGGTGCTGGAGGGCGTATCGAATCAGCAGCGGGTCAATGCACTGACCCAACTCACCAATGGCTACACTCTGCGCACCCGACAATTCCGTTACACCCGCTGGATGGATGGAGCTCCGGAAAACCTTGAGCTCTACAATCGCCTGAAAGACCCGGAGGAAATGGTCAACCTGGCCCACGACCCGGATTATGCCTGGGTGATTGAAACCCTGAACCTTGAACTCCAAAAACGCATCATGGAGGCGACAAGCGTACCCAATGACCTTGTTTTCACAGCCCCCTTACCGGGTGATAAAGGCGTTAAGAAAACCTACGAGTAGCGCCCAAGTATAAAATAGAGGAAGCAAAAAGCGGCTTAACAAATATAACATGAAATATGAACACTGAACTCTTAGGTCTCTCCCCGTTCGAAGGTAAAATCATTACTACAGGAGGATTCGCATGAGTCGACATTCGCTCGATGGAGAATGGGAGCTCATTGGCGGCCCACACCTGGCGATGCCGGAGCACCCCGCCGAGCTCGAGAAGGGAACTGCGATCAGAATCCCCGCGAACGTACCCGGCAATGTGGAAGACGATCTAGTCGAAGCAGGTTTGCTCACGCCGCTCGAGATGGGCGAAGGCGCGTATCAGACATTGGACTACGAAGGACATCGTTGGTTCTTTCGCAAATCATTCAAAGCGCCTGCGATTGATCCATCAGAACAGCTATGCCTCGTCTTCGAAGGCATCGACACAATCGCCGAAGTATTCCTTAATGGCGAGTCGCTGGGCAAGACCCGAAACATGCTGATCCCTCACTCCTTCGAAATCGGAAACTGCGTTCGACACGGCGAGGAAAACGAGTTGATCGTGCGAATCGATCCGGTCGTCGTAGCGGGCCGCGAGCGTGAAGCGGAACCCTGCGAATTTGTCAACGGATTCACCGAGCGGGCTGCAATTCGAAAGGCCGCCCATATGTACGGTTGGGATATACTGCCACGCATTGTTTCCGCCGGATTGTGGCGACCCGTTTATCTGCAAACCGTGCCGGCCGTTCACTGGCGGCAGGTGTTCGCCCAAACGCTGTCGATCGACCTCGAAAATCGCAGCGCCGAGGTCGCGGTTTTCTGGGAGTTCGTCGTACCGCAGATCAACTTGAACGGATGGAAACTTCGCCTCTCAATCGATGACGACCAGAGAAACCGCAAGGATCTCAAAACGGTATCCATATTTGCATGCAGCGGTCACCTCATGCTGAGCCTGGAGGACATCGACTTTTGGTGGCCAAGAGGGCTGGGCGACCCCACTCTGTACTCGCTAAGGATCGAACTGCTTAACCCCCAGGGGAATGTTGCCGCTGAGCATGTGCAAACAATTGGCATCCGTACCCTCGAATTAGTCCAAACCGAAATTACAACGGAAGAAGAACCCGGTGAATTCGTATTCGTAGTCAATGGCCAAAAGGTATTCATAAAAGGAACCAACCATGTCCCTCTAGACGCGCTGCACGGAAGAGATAACCGCCATCTCGACACGCTGCTTTCAATGACCGCAGACCTGAACTGCAATATGCTCAGAATCTGGGGTGGCGGTGTTTACGAAACGGATACATTTTACGATCGATGCGACGAACTGGGTATCATGGTGTGGCACGACTTCATGTTCGGCTGCGCCCTTTACCCACAGACAGATGATTTCTTGGAACAGGCGCGCGAGGAAGCAGAGGTGGTAGTCAAGCGCTTGCGCCATCACGCCTGCATGGCGCTCTGGAGCGGAAACAACGAAAACGACGTGGCTCACGACTGGTTCCCGCTTCACTCCAAACTCAATCCGAACGACGATCGCATAAGCCGTGAAATTCTGCCGGAAGTGTTGAGACGTCTGGACCCGCTTCGCTCCTATCTGCCCAGCTCGCCCTACGTGAGCCAAAAGGTCTTCGAACGCGGAAAGAAAACATCGGAAATACCTGAAGATCACCTCTGGGGACCGAGAGACGATTTCAAGGGACCGTTCTACCAGAACTCGCCCGCGCATTTTGTCAGCGAAAT
>JAQBYJ010000019.1 GCA_027622555.1 Verrucomicrobiota bacterium | reverse complement strand
ATGATTGGAATTCAATGCCAAAAGGGCTAGGCGAGTTGATCGGACGTAGTTCTCCGATGCTTGAATTGTTTCGCCTGATTAAGCGAGTGGGCTCGACGGAAGTAAATGTGTGTCTTTCCGGCGAAACGGGCACGGGTAAAGAGATAGCCGCGGCCCTGCTTCATCGTCTTAGCCCTCGTTCATCAGGACCTTTCGTGACCGTAAATTGCGGCGCGATTCCCGACTCGCTTCTTGAAAGCGAACTATTCGGACACGAGAAAGGTTCCTTTACCGGTGCCCACCGTAGCCGCTTGGGCAAGTTTGAGCTCGCGGATGGCGGCACCCTCCTTCTCGACGAGATTGGCGATTTGAGCATGCATGGACAAGTGGCTCTGCTTCGTGTCTTGCAGCAACGCGAGATTGTCCGAGTTGGCGCCGAGACACCGAGACCGGTGGATGTCCGAATCATCGCAGCCACTCATATCGATCTAGCCTCGAGCTTGGCGGCGGGGAGGTTTCGAGCTGATTTGTATTTCCGTCTCAACGAATTCACGATCACGCTGCCACCGCTTCGGTCTCGTATCGATGATTTACCGCTTCTGGCAGACGCTTTTCTGCAGCGCATTAGCTTGAGATTAGGACGGCAGCTGGTGGGACTATCGGCATCGTTTCATGAAAAACTCTCGTTCCATGGTTGGCCAGGCAACGTACGCGAGTTGCAGCATACGCTTTTGCAAGCAGCTTTGTTTGAAGACGGCTCGGTGCTAACTGGCTCGAACTTTCAACCTAAGCCCTGGTTGTCTGATGACATGGACACGGGACCGGACGTGCCGACAACCGTTCAGTCCAAGGCGAAGGGCCATCGCCTGATAGCGGCCCAGCGAGTAGCCACTGCCGCAGCTGCTATCAAAGCATCTGGGGGCAACAAGGCCGCTGCCGCTCGGGCTCTCGGAATTACGCGAAAAACGTTGTATTCGTGGATTAATACAACCGGTATGCAGAAGCATTGACAACACGCATCTTCATCGCTTTTTTACTGTAGGTTGGATATTTCCGCTAATCATTATATTGCAACGAATTACGAATGATTCATCTATATATTCATAACTACATACAAGGCGGACCAATTGCCTACCCGAATCCGTTTGCTCGAGCTCGTCCAATCCCGTGGCAATCACGAGCACCTTGGCTCGCCCCAGCTGCCACCACTGCGCAATGACTTTGTATAGAGCGAATGGGGTCATATCTCCATTATTGACAAGGGGAGAGCGAATGGGGTCATATCTCCATTATTGACAAGGTATAGAGCGAATGGGGTCATATCTCCATTATTGACAAGGGGAGAGCGAATGGGGTCATATCTCCATTATTGACAAGATCCGTTCGCATCTTGACAATTGACTATTGACCCTATCGGCTTTCTCTCCATTATTGACAAGATCCGTTCGCATCTTGACAATTGACTATTGACCCTATCGGCTTTCTCTTGACCCTATCGGCTTTCTCTCTATCGGCTTTCTCTCGATTAACGGCATTCGCAAATAGCACGCCAATGATACAAAATGAAAGGATCGCCCAACAAATCTGAAAAGAAAGGAAAATGAGTTTCATGGTTACACTGGTTGATATCGTGCAGGTTAATAGAATTAATGCCTGGAAGAAGCCCTTTTAACAGTGAAGCTAAAAAGCGCCATTCACTCCTACACCGAATGAAAAAAAATTAAGGAAACGGCGAATCCTGAATTTTGTTTTATGACTCTGATCGGGGCAACCAGTTCATTTGTCCGCGAACGAGACATCACCTTTGATTCAAAATGGACCCGTCATTCCTCCGGTAATTTAGTAGCAAAGGTGTAGATCTCGGATGGCGGAGTAACATAAGTTGTCCGGGAAGGAAGCATAGCTCGTTCTGTGAAGTCTCTTGACGTCGTGTGAGGTCTCTCTATCTGTTTCGAACATCACGGATCCGGTTAAGAACTTGGATGTTTCACCTGTCCGCGCAGCTTATGTATAACGAAAAAGACTGGAATTCGCAGGAACACCCTCTGATCAAACTGGAAGAGGATATCTGGCAACTGCGCCTGCCGTTGCCCTATGCACTGGACCACGTTAATGTGTATTTAATTCAAGGAGACGACGGGTGGACCTTGGTCGATACTGGACTAAACATTTCAAAAGCTCGTGTATTGTGGGAGGATACATTTTCGGAGTTGAGAATCGGTGCGACCGATGTAGAGCAGATCGTTGTGACTCATGTCCACCCTGATCATTTTGGAATGGCCGGCTGGCTCCAGGAGCAATTTAGCACTTCCGAAAAGCAGGTGCCCGTTTACGTCTCGGCCGAAGACTATCAAAGGTTCTTGGGTCTTTGGGATAAAGTAAAAAAAGAAAAAACGCTCGATGCGATGACCCGTTTTTTTATCTCTGCTGGTATCTCCGCTGAATACGCCCAAGTGGTTACCAACACGACGAGGAGCACCGGAACCAAAACCTCGCCTCACCCGCTATTTACTCCGATTCCGTATACCGGGACATTGAAGATGGGAAATCGCAATTGGGAGGTCATTCATGCCCCGGGTCATGCAGACGGACAGATGATCTTTTACGATCCAGCTGACCGGCTATTTTTAAGCGGCGATCAACTGCTGATGAAGATTACACCCAATATCGGCTATTGGCATGATACAGTGCCTGGGGTGTTACAACGCTACCTTGATTCACTGGGCCAGCTCCGGAACTATGATGTCCGGGTCGGTTACCCCGGTCACAAGTGGTTGATTTATGACTGGCAGCAGCGCATCGCTGAGATGTTAGCGCATCACAAGGAACGACTGGCTAAAACCTTTGAAGCGGTAGAGCAATCAGCCGGTATTTCGGCCAATGGAGTGAGCCAAGCCGTTTTTCGTTTAGGGGAGTTGAATGCCCACCAATCTACCTTTGCTATTGCCGAAACCATGGCTCATCTCGACTCGTTGGAAGCGAGCAAGAAAATCCAACGAGAAGAGGTTGATGGGGTATGGAGATTTTCGGTGGTGTAAGAACGAATAAAATCTATTTTTTGAACAAGAAAACAGAGGAAACGGAGAGACCGATAGATCCGAATGTGCCGAGCTGGGGCTCGGCGTTCCCAGGGTGTAAGAATTTAAAGTCTTCCTCCGTTATCTCTGTTTTCCTGTTCAAAATTAACTAAAAGATACCAGGCCTAATTGATTTCGAGCGGGGCCTGGATCGCAGTGGTATTTACGTGACATCTTCTGGAACCGGTATGATTCTTGGAGCCACTTAAATTCCTATGAAAAGTTGTATACCTCGAATACTCATTGGCGCAACAGTGCTTGTCTTTTTCACCTATAACCCTGCGATGGCTGCATCTGACAGTGATTGGCTTTCGTGGCGGGGACCTTATGGAATCGGAGTAGCGGAAGCGGGACAGACGCTTCCCGTCGAGTGGTCTGATACCAAGCATGTTCAGTGGAAAACGCCGGTGCCGGGCCGAGGACATTCGACTCCGATTGTAGTGGGCGATCGTATTTTTCTGACGACGGCCAGGGAGGATGAAGGGACGCAATCGGTACTGTGCTATTCGTTCAAAAGTGGCGAGCTTCTTTGGGAAAGCATTCTCCTCGAAGGAAAGTTGCCCAGCACGATCCATAAAAAAAATACCCACGCATCGGCAAGTGTGGCTAGCGACGGCGAGCGCATCTATGTCGTGTTTTTTGTAGCGGGTGATCGGTTACATCTGTTCTCATTGGATTTAAACGGAAAAGAATTGTGGCGGAAGGATGTGGGCCGGTTTTATCCAGAGCGTGCCTTCGGGTATGGAACGTCTCCATTGCTGGCTGGCGGGAATATCGTGGTTGCTTCCGAAAGCCAGGGTGAAGGTTATATAGCCGCGTTCGATTGCGACACCGGCAAGGAAGTATGGCGAACAGTTCGGCTGGCGGAGCGCTCTTCGCATGGGACGCCGGTTCTGGCCGACATCAACGGAACAGAGCAAATCGTGCTCAACGGTGCCGATCGGGTTGTTGGCTACGATCCGGAAAACGGAAAGGAACTTTGGTCGGTTGAAGGAGGGGATCCTTTGATTGCCAATACGGTGCTCTGGAAAGACGGAGTGGTTTTTGCCTCAGGCGGCTATCCCGACCAGGAGACCTGGGCCATCGATGTTGAAAGTCAGAAGATCCTCTGGAGTAATCCAGTAAAATGTTACGAACAATCGATGGTCCTTGTGGGCAATTACCTCTATGGAATCGCAGAAGGCGGAGTCGTGCATTGTTGGGACATCGCGGACGGAAATTTACGCTGGCGTGAGCGATTGCCGAAAGGCCCGGAGAGCTCCTCACCGATATTGGCCGGCGGACATATCTACCATGCCAACGAAGAAGGGAAGATCTTCGTGATCAAGCCCAATCCCGAAAAACTGGAGCTCGTTGCAGAAAACCAGCTAGGCAACGAAATATTCGCGACGCCTGTTATCACCCGCGATCGCATCCTGGTACGCGCCGCCAGTTACGAAGGGCAAGCACGGAGAGAGACCTTATATTCGATAGGGTTTTGACCCTGGACTGGAATCCATCTCATCTGAGATAGAACAGCACGGTGAAGGGAGCTTAGGGTTCGCTCATTTTCCAGGATTACAAAATTGATTTGAGTTATTCATGAGTACGGCTGTTATTTTTTTTCAAGAATACTCCTTATCGAAGACTTGTTATGCTCACAAAATCGGAAACTGAAACACTGGATAGCCAAGGCTATTTATCGCTTGGGAAACTACTAAGCGACGAGGAGTTGTGTTCGTTAAGAACGCGCATTAAAGAACTGATAGTTGAGGAAGGTGATGAAGGTGGTTTTGAGCTCTTTCAATCCAAACATATAAAGCATCCAAAAGAAGCTGGAGCCGATCGCCTGGCCAACCTGGTTAACAAGGGCGGAGTGTTCGACAAACTTTATACTCATCCGAAATTGCTCGCTGCGGTTTATCATGTGTTGGGACCCGAGGTTAAACTCTCTTCTCTTAATTACCGTGCTGCCAGACCCGGCTTGGGTTTACAGAAATTGCATGTCGATTGGAAAGAAGCCGTTGGTCCAGGTGATTTTAAAGTCTGTAACTCAATCTGGTTGCTGAACGATTTCTCGGTAGCGAATGGAGCGACACGACTCGTTCCCAGATCACACCTCTGTGGAAAGGTACCGGAGGAAGTGATGGAAGATCCTGAGGCACCCCACCCCGATGAAATCATACTCGAGGCGCCAGCAGGAACAGCCGTAGTTTTTAATTCGCATATCTGGCATGGCGGAACCACGAACAATACCGACCAGGCTCGTCGCGCCATTCACAGTTACTTTTGCGCACGAGACCAACCTCAACAAACCCCACAACAGGAATTGATCCGCCAGGAAACTCTTGATCGCATTTCCGAGAAGGCACGGTGGTTGTTGGACGTCTAAGATCGATGCCAAAACCATTTAAATTGGCGATGGTCCAAATGCTGGTGAAGGGTGGTGAGAAATCTGCCAACATTGCCCATGCCATTGAACTCATCAAGGAAGCATCCACGCATGGAGCTGAAGTTGTCCTCTTACCCGAATGCCTGGATCTCGGTTGGACGCATCCCTCCGCTTTGAAGTTGGCGGAACCCATCCCCGAAGGCGGACCTTGCCGGGCACTCAGCCAGGCTGCGAAAGACAATGGGGTCTATGTATGTGCAGGCATCACCGAACAGGCAGGCGAGAGAACATACAACGCTGCGGTAATCATAGACAAAGAAGGCGAGGTTCTCTTGAAGCATCGCAAATTAAACGAACTGGAAATTGGTCATCCGTATTATGATCAAGGAGACAGACTCAATGTCGTCGAGACCGAGTTTGGCACGCTTGGGCTGATGATCTGTGCCGATGGTTTTGCCAATGACCAGGTCCTGGCCCGTTCGCTTTGTTATATGGGTGCCGATGTCATTTTATCTCCCTGCGCCTGGGCAAGGCCGGCGGACCATGATAATGATGTCGATCCTTACGGAGGCGTGTGGCGTGCCAGCTACATTCCTGTTGCCAAGAAATTTTCCACCGCAATTTTCGGAGCAAGCAATGTGGGCTGGATAAGTGACGGTCCCTGGAAAGGCAGAAAGTGCGTTGGATGTTCGCTGGCCATCGATGCCGACGGAACCGAAATACTTCAAGGCCCTTACGGACCAGACGCCGAATGCATTTTGTATATAGACGTAAATCCGCTTCCAAGGCTAGCACGCGGAACCGATTGGGGAAAGTAGATTCAATGAATTCCTACAAAACCAAAGTAACATTAAGAGGTCGCGTAACCATCCCAAAGCTGATCCGCAACAAGTTGAACATTAGAGGAGGCGATCAAATTGGTTTTGAAATTGATTCAGCTAACCGGGTTTCAATCGTACGGAACGGAAATCCCGCATCAAGTGCTGGAATCCTAAGGCATCTAGCAAAGAAGAATCCGCTTCCTGTCAAACAGCTGAGCAGATAGTCGAGATCACGGCGAAAAGGTAGCAGGGCAATTGCGTCCTCGCAATGCCGATTTGTATAACAGGAAGATTAACCGGCACAGCTGGAAGCTGTGGCCCTACCGAATACAGTTAGACATCGTAATCCCTGAAGTGACCGAAAAATCTAAAAAGGCTTAAGCTCTCGTTCCTACCTTACGAGCTTTTCGGATTCGAACGCTGACCACTTTGTATTCGGGACACATCGCGATAGAATCCGAGATGCTGGAAGTCAGATCGTTTACCATGATTTCCGGAAAGTGGAAGGTGGTGCTAAGGACGCCTTTTTTAATTTCGTCCGACACTTTGGCTTTGATATCTACCTTTCCGCGATCCGATTCCACACAAACCATATCCGCATCCTGGATACCGTGTTCCTCAGCATCCTCAGGATGAATAAAGATTACATCCTCAGAAACGAGTTCAATATTCGCAGTCCGACGTGTCTGAGCACCACAGTTATAGTGCTCCAGGTTGCGGTTCGTGGTCAGAATATAAGGAAATTTCTCGGCATTCACTACCACTTCTTCTGTTTCCTTAAAAGCGTTAAACACAAATAAGCCTTTTCCGCGTTTGAAGGATTCAATGTGCAGGATCGGCGTGTCCTGGCCGCCAACAGCCACTGGCCATTGCTTGCCGTTATCACCCAGTTCATCCCACTTCACACCGGCAAAGAAAGGAACGATGCCAGAAATTTCTTCAAGCAAAACTGCGGGATCATAATCGGGCTGCTGGTAGCCCATGCGGTTCATGAGCTCGACAATGATTTGCCCATCGGGCTTCGAATCTCCAATTGGCTCAACCACTTGATTAACTCTTTGAATCCGGCGCTCACCATTGGTGAAGGTACCACTTTTTTCGAGGAAAGAAGCACCAGGTAAAACCACGTCAGCCATCAATGCTGTCGGGGTCATAAAGATCTCCTGAACCACTAACATCTCAAGTGAGCCCAATGCCTTTCTCACATGATTACTGTTCGGATCGGTCTGAACCATATCCTCACCGATAACCCAAACAGCTTTTAGTTTTCCCTGCAAAGCTGCATCGTACATCTGTGGAATTTTCCACCCGATTTCAGTGGGCATATCCACACCGTAAAACGCTTCGTAATGCTTGATGACATCCGGATCGGACACATCGAGGTAACCTGCACCCTGGTAGGGTTGGGCTCCCATATCGGCCATGCCCTGAACATTATTTTGACCACGCAAAGGATTTACGCCAACGCCACGTCGACCAATATTTCCTGTAATCAAAGCCAGATCCGCGATCTGCATAACGGTAAAGGTTCCCTGTGAATGTTCGGTCACACCCAGACCATGAAAACTCATCGCTCTCTCAGCCGTTGCATAGGCAATCGCGGCTTGGCGGACCAATTCTCGATCCACCCCACTGACGGCTTCCATTGCGGCCACATCCAGCTTTAGAAGTTCTTCGCAAAAGTCTTCGTATCCCTCGGTGCGGGCAGCAATGAAGTCCTGATCCGCCAAACCTTCCTTCACGATGTAATACAACATCATGTTCAAGACTGCCACGTTTGTACCTGGCCGAAGCTGCAAATGGTAGGTGGCATAGCGGGCGAGCTCGGTCCGTCGTGGATCAATCACAATCGACGTCTTACCCGTCATGGCGAATTGCTTAAGTTTCGCTCCGGTTACCGGATGTCCCTCGGTTGGGTTCGCCCCAATAACCATGATAGCTTCGGTGAACTTGATATCCTCCACCGAATTGGTGGCGGCCCCGGTTCCGAAGGTGCGTTGCATGCCTAAGGCGGTCGGTGAATGGCAAACACGGGCGCAACCATCGATGTTGTTGGTTCCCACAACCACCCGGAAGAATTTCTGCATCAGGTAATTTTCTTCGTTGGTGCAACGAGCAGAAGAAATGCCCGCCATGGAGTCCGGTCCAAATTCATCGCGGAAGTATTTAAACTTCGCCGCAAGATGATCATAGACTTCATCCCAGGAAACTTTTTCAAATTCGCCATCGCGCTTGATCATTGGAGAAGTGATTCGATCCGGATGATCGTAGAACTTAAATGCGTAGCGACCCTTCAAACAGGTGTGTCCTTGATTTACTTCGGCGTCATAAGGCGCCTGAATGCCTTTAATCTCTCCACCAGCCGTAGCCACCTCGAGGTTACAACCCACCCCACAGTAATTGCAAACCGTGCGGGTCTTTTGGGTGTTGGCGATTGATTTGGATTTGAACACATCCGAAATGGCCGCCGTTGGACAGGCTTGAGAACAGGCACCACAGCTCACACAGGGACTGTCATCAAAACTCTCATCCATGCCTTTGATAATTCGGCTATCGAATCCGCGACCGGCCATGCTCAACACAAACTCTCCTTGAACTTCGTCGCAGGCACGCACGCAACGGTAGCAGTTAATACACTTGCTCAGGTCCGAAGTCATGTAGGGGTGACTCAGATCCTTCTCCCGATCAAGGTGAGTGGCACCTTCCGGATAACGAACATCGGTTATGCCCACACGTGCGGCCACTGTCTGAAGTTCGCAATTCCCATTTACCTCGCAGGTTAAACAATCCAATGGGTGATCCGTCAGGACCAGCTCAATGATATTTTTCCGCAAGCGCTGAATGTTCGGTGAATCGGTGTAAATGAACTGCCCTTCTGCCACAGGCGTATGGCAGGAAGCGAAGACCTTCGTCGGACCGTTCTTTTCCAACGCAACATCCACACTGCACACCCGGCACGAGCCGAAAGGCTCCAGATTGGGTGCGTCGCACAAAGTGGGGATCGAGTCCTTACCGAGTGCTCTTCTAGCTAACGAAATCATGGTTTCGCCGGGAACGATCTCGTGAGGTTTGTTGTTGATGTAGGCTATCTTAGACATGGCTCACCTCCTTGGTAAAATAGGGTTCCAACTCTTCTTCAAAATATTGCAAAGCGTTTCGCACCGGAAGCGGGATGCCACCTCCATGGGCACAGAGCGATCCTTGGGTTAAGGTGTGCAAAAGATCGTCAAACAGTTCAGTATCGATTCGGTAACTACTCGTATTGGCAGACTCGAGCATCTCATGAGCCCGCTTGGTTCCCAAACGACAGGGGAAACATTTGCCGCAACTTTCAACAGCAGCAAAATCCATCAGTTCAACCAGGTAAGTCATAATAGGAAACGTTTCGGGAATACAAACCACAGAGGCGTGTCCTAATAAAAACCCGCCCGATGCAAAGGATTCGAAATCGATCGTCAGCTCATCGATCTTGCTTGCCGGAACCATCCCGCCCAAGGGGCCACCAATGTGTAACGCTTTGACCGGCTCTTTGAATCCACCACCCAATTCGTTTACAACCGTCGAGAGTGGCGTACCCATCTCTACCTCATAAATGCCGGGTCGATTGAAATAGCTGTCCAGGCTCACCAGTTTGGTTCCGTTGGACTTCTCGGTTCCCAAAGCAGCGTAAGCAGCGCCACCGTTTTTGATGACATAAGGCACCACCGCCAGCGTTTCCACGTTGTTCACAATGGTCGGCTTATTAAACAAACCCTTTTGGGCCGGAAATGGCGGACGCACCCGCACTTCAGGACGTTGACCTTCAATGCTGCTGATCAGCGCCGTTTCTTCGCCGCAAATGTAAGAGCCTTGCCCCGGCACAATCTTGAAATCGAAATTGAATCCACTTCCATTGATGTCCTGACCTAACAGTCCGGAACTGCGAAAGTCCTCGATGGCGGATTCGATAATCGGAAAGGATTCCGGATACTCGGCGCGAATGTAAAGAACGCCCCACTCTGCTCCCATACAGTAGCCGCCGATAATCATTCCAAAGAGAACCGCATGAGGCCGCTGCTCCAGGAGGTAACGATCCGAGTAGGCACCGGGATCACCTTCATCGGCGTTGCAGATAATAAACTTCAGATCACTTTTCGCATTGCGGGCGAATTCCCATTTTACCCCCATGGGAAATCCAGCTCCACCCCGTCCACGAACTCCTGCTGCTTTCACTTCTTCCAGGACTTCAGCGGAATCTTTAGCCAGTGCCGTCTTCAACAAATCCGCGTAGACCTCCATGCCTTCAAAGGGAGCGGTCAGCACTGCATGGCCGTGAGACCCGACAGCATAATCATCCTGATTCTTACCTTCGCCCTTAAATACAGATTCAAAACCATCCTTATCCAAGGCACTGTAATTCTTGCCATCGTAATGAAACGCACCATTTTCGTGACAGCGTCCCAAACAAGTCATGTGGCCGATCTCCTCTTCTTTAAATTTCCCCTTGAGGTCGGAAA
Source organism: Verrucomicrobiota bacterium (assembly GCA_027622555.1). Lineage (NCBI taxonomy): Bacteria > Pseudomonadati > Verrucomicrobiota > Verrucomicrobiota bacterium. The sequence continues at coordinate 55,873 of JAQBYJ010000019.1, read as the reverse complement.
TTAACCCATCCTGAGTCCCCGCACACAAACAGGCCGATCCGTTACAGACATAGACCTTCTTACCCTGGTTTTCCGGTTTAAGGAAGTCGTAGAAGGTCGCAGTTCCATAGATATTGGCCTTCCCAATGAGGAATTCATCGGCTAACCGATTCAGTTCTTCCAATGAAGGCGTACCACCGCCATTTGCGGCTAATTCACCTATTTTGGTGAACAGATTCTCTTGGACGCCTTTGCGGCCTGTCAGGTCACTTAAGTTTTTGGACATGCTTGGTATCTAATCGGGATGACTAAAATAGTTAAAAGAAGATGATTCCATGTATGCATACCGAATCAAGCGAAACGAGCGAAATCGAAGCTTTCTGCGCTCGGGAAAGTGCTAAGTAATTAATCGGCGCAGTTTGGTCAAATATTCGGGAATGGCTTTAATTGGATCTTCCTCACCCTCGTACTCAAGGGTGATGTAGCCACGGTAATTGGCATTCCGCAAAATGCCAATGACGCGCCCCAGGTCAGACGGTTCTTTTTTCCCATTCACAGGAATGTCGGTTTTGATCTGGGCATTCACGGTGTATGGAGCGATGCGAGCGAGTTCACGATAAGGATCGTCGGTTGGCGCAATATTCCCCGAATCAAAGTTTACTCCAAACCAGGGAGAATCGACCGCATCAATAATCGGCATCAATCGATCGATTTCGATTAGAAAGTCATGGTTCTCAATTCCAAGGATCACGCCTTTTTCGGCAGCGTAATCACAAGCAATTTTCAAATTCGAAATGATATTCTCAACGGCTTTCGCTTCACTGACATCTCCGACAGGTTTACCACCAAAAACACGAATCACGGGCGCACCCAAGATTGAATAATGATCGATCCAGGTTCGCGTATACTTCATTTGGCTACGACCTTCATCGCTCCCTGGATCATGCGTAAAATTGTTCCCAATGGCGCCGCCACTTATTCCCAGCCCATGGATATGAGCTCGTCGCTTCATCTCATTCAGCACCTCGGTCGTAAGCGGATGCGGCATAAAATAACCCGTCAACTCGACTGCATCGATTCCCAGAGTCGAGGCGTAATCGATGAAACCCAAAAGATCCATTGTACCAACCGCGTTAGGATCTTTCCTCGTATCGGGCAAAGACCTGCGCATGGAGTATGCCGCCAGGCTCAATTTCAAAGGTGCCTCGCTCGAACGAAGCACAGGTTGAATTGCCTGAGCCAAGGGTACCACACAGAGTCCTGTTAAAAATGCACCTGCGTTAGTGAGAACTTCGCGTCGGGATAGTTTATTAGTGAAAGAAGTGTTGGGTTCCATAGTGGGGTGTAAGGTGGTGATCTGCTCGAAATTATTTATGAAATGAGCAAGTATCCTAGCTCATACATTAGGTGTGGCACAGAAAATTCTTCATCTCTTTTAAAGGATAGGATCCATTCTTTTTACCTTTTGAAATCCTCAAAGTGCGGTAGTGGCACGTTGACACAACTGAAGGGGCATTCCAAATGGATCGCGCAACATAATGAGGCGGACATTTTCTACCGGATTGCGCTCTTCAACATAGCTGCAACCAGCAGCCAAAAGGCGTTCTTTCTCTGCTCCGGCATCCCTGACGGAGAATGCCATATGATACTGGAGATGATGCATATTTAAATAATCAGGCATCGGCGCTTCAGGATTAGAATACACTTCCAAAAACATATGTCCTGTTTCGTCCGCCAGAAAACGGGTAAAAGGCATATGATCAAGGGCTACCACGGCTAGAAGGTCGCAGTGTTCACAATACCAATCGCTGACCGCGATGGAATCTTCGACGTTAATCGCGTAATGCTCAAACTTCATAGTGCTTGAACCGAGCAAAAAAAGTCCCGGCAATCAAGTGAAGAGCATGAGTCACCCACAAGGAAATACTTCTAAAGAGCTATTCCAAATGGAACAATCTTTCCAAACTCATCCTCAGATTTCACAAAATCCAATCCTAACACATCTACCGATTAAAGATTGAAACTCCCTATTAAATCACCCATCCCAAGTCGCCAAATAATTTGGATTCACAGAATAAACCCCTTTCTGATAGTTTGCTGTACCAAGGCATGAAACAATTCATAAGCACTCTATTGACGTTATCAATAATCCCCTCAGTTGCCTTTGCCCAATTGGGAGACAAAAAAGATGGGGATGGAGATATTCAGATAGATCCCATTCCCGCAGAACTTATACCACCTTCTCCATTTCTTTCAGTCCATGAAGCGATGCAGACATTCGAACTCGCGGAAGGGTTTGTCATAGAGCCGGTGGCTGTAGAGCCGCTGATTGAAAATCCCGTAGCGCTCGCCTTTGACCCAAACGGACGGATGTGGGTAGCGGAAATGCGTAGCTATATGCCAGATATCGACGGCAATGGTGAGGATACGCCGAATGGCCGCATCCGGGTATTGGAAGATACAAACGGTGACGGTCAGATAGACAAGACCACGGACTTTCTAAGCAACCTTGTTCTTCCACGCCTTGTATCTTTTTCACAAGGCGGAGTCATTTTTAATGATGGGGATGCGCTTTATTACATCAAACGTGCCGGACTAAAACCGGTGGGGGAACGCGAATTGATCGATCCGGACTATGCGAAGGGTGGCAATCCGGAGCACAAGGCCAATGGTATGGTATACGGTCACGATAACTGGTTTTATAACGCCAATTCAACGAGCCGCTACCGCAGAATCGACGGCACATGGATAAAGGAAAAAACCTCAAACCGTGGACAGTTCGGAATCTCCAAAGATAATGTCGGACGATTTTTCTATAACTCAAATAGCACCCTGCTGATAGGCGATACGTTTACTCCAGGTTTCTTAAACAGAATGCGAGCCAATCAGGTAGGCAGTAATCGGGTTTACTCATCACGGATTAATCCTGGAACTAATCGGGCCTACCGCGAAGGTAGCCTGAATGCAGCGGGAAAACTGGTGAACGCAACTGGGGCGAGCGGCGTGGCCGTTTATCGGGGAGACAATTTTCCTGAGCAGTTTAGCAACTACGCATTCGCCGGTGAATCTACCTCTAATCTCGTTAAGGCGATTGAATTAACGGGCTTGAATCAGTTTCAACAATCCGGAACGCATCCGTATGGAGAAAAGGAATTCTTAACCTCCACCGATGAACGCTTTCGACCGGTTAATGCCTACACAGCACCAAATGGAACGCTTCTCATTGTGGATATGTACCACGGATTGATTCAGCACAAAGCCTACGTCACCTCCTACCTGCGGAAGCAGTACGAAAGCCGGGATCTCGACAAACATAACAACCTAGCAGGGCGGATCTACAGCATTCATTGGAAAGCAAATCCCGCAAACGAAGTTCCAGCGCTGGAAGGGAAGTCTACAGCTGAATTGCTCCCCTACCTGTCTCACCCAAATGGTTTTTGGCGCGATACGGCACAACGGCTCATCGTGGAATCTGGTGAGGTATCTCTTGCTGACGAGATAACCAAAATAGTAACCGATAAAACTCAGCCTCTCGGCCAAATCCATGCACTATGGACACTTGAAGGCTTGTGTCATGTCAATGCCACCGCCATCAATGCTGCGTTTCGCTCAAACGACTCAAGCGTACGCATGACGGCATTCGAACTGGCTCCCAAATGTCAGAAAGATTCAATTAACCAGATAATTGCCACCTGCATTGATACACCGGACAATGATCAAGTCTACAAGGCACGTAGCCTGGCACGCCTGGGTAGTGAAGAGGCCTGGCAGGCTCTGATTAGCATCATCGAGAATCCAATTGATAAAGACTTGATGGTTGAGGTCATTTTCAAAGGAATTGAAAGGCACTTCGAGGCATTCCAGACATTTCTCCTGAGAAAGAATAAGGAATCGATCACCCAATTCTCCGTAGCTCTCACCGAGATGGACAAATTGTGGAAGGCAAGAAATGAAGTAAAAGAAATCCGTTTGAAAGGAAAAGCACTTGACGCTTTCGTCCAAGGGAAATTGGTCTATGAAGGAAAGGCTGTATGCATGGGATGTCATGGAATGGACGGAGAAGGTTTACTGAATCTTGGACCACCGCTTGCAGGCTCGGACTGGGTGACAGGTGACGGCGACCGACTCATCAAAGTGCTCCTGCACGGTCTACAGGGTCCCATTGTTGTGAGTGGGACGACCTACACACCACAAGCTGTTATGCCCGGCCTTGGATCAAATCCAACCATTTCCGATAAGGAGATCGCCAACGTGATCACCTATATTCGCAACGCCTGGGGCAATAGCGCAGATCTTGTTAAGGATAGAACCGTTACGAGCATAAGAAAAGAAACTGCTTCGCGAGGCGACCAGCTTTATAGCGCTGAAGACTTTAATTAGCCGGTTCAGTCCAAAAGCACATTCCTATCAAAGGGAGTAAGCTCCCAAACCATTAGTGCTTGTAGAAACCAACCTTTCAAAAGAATTTGATTTGAAAATAAAGCCTATGAAAGAAGTAACGATAGCAAAAGAGCCGGTGGAGCTCTGCAAAATTCTGAAATTCGAGAACCTGGTTGAAAGCGGAGGTCAAGCGAAGTTTGTCATCAATGAAGGGCAGGTAAAAGTGAACGGAACCGTTGAAACCCGAAAACGAAAAAAGATGGTAGCGGGTGACACCATTGAATTTCAGAACAAAACCTACATCATTAAACTGGACGAAACATCAGCTGAGTGAAGCCAGGACCATTCTCCTTCGATACCCTACTATCGCTTCTACTCATTTGTTTGGTTCTCTAAGAATAATAACGGAGGACCTTCTTTTACCAACTGGAGAAATTTATCCTCATGATTAGCCATCATCCCTACCGGAGAATAGGCTGCGCCGAGAACGATGTCTTTGTCACCATCGCCATCAATGTCACCAGAATCCATGGTTAACCAACGGCCATTGTAGGTGGCAGGGTGTGTCTTCGGGGCGAAAGTGAGCGGTTCAGTTTGTTCGAGAAAAACGAAGTTCTCTGGTTTTTCAGGATAGAAGTCCGGATGGAATGAAATGGCCGCGATGTCCAAGTCTCCATCGAGGTCAAAGTCTTCTATTTCGGCACCGTAAACACCATACATCGGATAGAAATAAGCCTCTTCGAATTTCAGATCTCCCTGATTGAGGTAGATGCGAATTCCTTGATCGCGTTTCAGTGTGTTGTAGGGATCAGAATCACCATTGTCGCCGTTGAGTGTGATCAAGTCCATCCGACCATCGTTATTAAAATCGCGCAGCACCAACCCCGTGTACCCATAAGATGGATTCCCCTCAATAATGATATTTCTTTCAAAGCTGCCGTTTGCCTGGTTCAGAAAAATACTCACGTTTTCGCGAGCTGCGCTCATCATAGTTACAATGTCGAGAAATCCATCTTCATTGAAGTCAAAGGCCTCGCTTTGAACGATTCCCGCTTCAGAGCTGAGAATTTCCGCTTCAGATAACAACTCCCCGTTCGATAGATCTCGTCTAAACAAAGACAGGTTTCCTGTGTAATCACCAAAGTTGCTCACAAGAAGTTCCTCCACCCCATTATTTTGAAAATCTGCAAAAGAAAAATCTGATGGCCGATGAAGATTATCCAAAAGAATCTTTAAGTCATAGTGCACGCCACCACGCAGCTTCGCGTGCTGAACCTCGCCATAGGATTTTCCGATTTCCGATGCGAAGAGATCACCAATATTGAGCAGGTAGATTTCGTTATCCCGGGTTATCGCTTCAATCAGAAAAACACCTGGCGCTTCGTGTGAATCATGAAAATCCAAATCCTTATCCAGTATGGTGAGCCGTTGCGCACCACTATCATGAATCAAAAGGAATCCGTTCTTTTCATCGATGGATACGAGCGACGTGATGGCCGCCTTTTGTCGGTACTGGATCGACTTAACCGAAAATAAAGAAAGGTCCTCGACAACTTTCGGTTTGTCGACCTGGGGGATCGCCGCTTCCGGCGCATGACTCATATAATACTCCCGCAACATTTTCCATTGTTCCCCGGAAAGCATGGGAGTATCAGGCAACAAATGAGCCGCACGAACAAACTCCTCCCGGGCCTCAATGACGTCCATGGTTCGCTCCGAGCTGCCTTCCAAATAAGAGTAATCCACAACACCCAGAAAGAACCCCATATAGGTTAGCAAAAATTCCCAGCTCTCTTTCGGTAGCAGGTCCGGTTCGGGAAATGAATGGCAGGCGATACAATATTGTTGGGCGAGTCCTTCACCAACTGATTTCTCAACCAGTTCCTCATTTTTTCCACAGCCAATAAATAAAAGGGATAATCCAAAGTGAAAAATCAGAACTTTAAATTGAGCGGTTGAAGCATCAAATGTTTTACAGGGTGTCATTGGAATATTCTCACGAACTCAACCAAGGCGGAGAACATTTTTACCTGGAATGTTCTTATCAAAGGTCAGCAACTTCAGTTCGTGTCGCTTGGCAATTGCCAGTAAATGCGCGTCGGTAACTTGTTTTGGTCCTGAAACCCAGGTTCCAAGTTGTTCATTCTCAATATCGTCTGCGACGGTTTCTATATTATAAAATTCCCTAAATGCCGCGATGGCAGAAATTATTTTTTGCATTTTCTTCTCTCCTGAAACAGTCATCAAAATCCTTAAACAGCCCGTCATAACCAGTGGCGCAACTCGAAGACCATGATCTTTATTTTCAAGCATCCATGTTCGCATAACGGCATAGTGCTCGTGATCTTCATATACACCAGCAATCAACGCATTTACGTCGAGTAGATAGTTCATTCGGATTCTTCAAGGAGCTTCGCAACTTGCGCTGAAGCGAGTATCTGTTTTTTCTTGAAAGAAAGAACAGGGCCGCCATCGATCTTGCTTTTTTTAACGAAGTTTCCATCTGAAGAGCTCGTGTGTAATGGCTCAATCAATATTCCCGCACCCGTATCAAAAATATTGACCGGACTTCCTGCCGTAATCCCGTACTTTCTCCTCAACTTGCTCGGTAGAACCAACTGTCCTTTAACTGAAATCGACTTAATCATAAAAAAGTCTTACTTTTACTTCTTACTTTTGTCAAGCAGACCTCTACTTGAGTAGATTTTGGAAGATCGTGGAGACTTACCCACTACGAATTGATTTGCCCAATTGATGTTCAAAAACGAAAACTGACTTGTGAACCCTTTAATACCCCTATGCTTCGGCACTCTTTTGATTTGTGCCTCTACTCTGGCCCAATCTCCCATCAAACACGCTGACGATCAGTGGCCAATGGCCTCCGGTCCCTCGGGAACCTGGACTACCACAACAGACCAGAAAATCCCAACAGAATGGAGTGTAAGCAGCGATTCCAACATCCTTTGGAAAACCGTGTTACCGGAAGGCGGGCAAAGCGGGATTGCCGTTTGGGAGAACCGAATATTCCTCACCATCAATAAACCACTGCCAATGGGCACTCCGTTGGAAAAGGCGGAGGGAAGTGATATCATTGGTTATTGTCTGAATTCTCAAACCGGAGAAATTCTTTGGACCAAGGACATTCCCAGCCCTAAGACAATGCCTTACTCGGGGTTGTTTTCCGATAACACCAGCGCAACTCCCATTACGGACGGAAACCATGTATGGTTCATCAACCAGGGCGGAACCATGGTCTGCCTCGACATGGAGGGGAATGTAGTTTGGACCCGATCCTTTGAATCACGCTCAAGACACAATGCCAAACAATCCGAACCGATCCTCGTCGATAATCAGTTACTCTTTGTTCTGATGCGTGACGCAGATGATCCATTGCGGCGACCGATGAAAGCCGAACCTGGAAATCGCAATTCGCCGGCGGAAGATTGGCCTTGGACTTTTATTCGAAGCTTTGATGCAGCGACCGGAAAACCACTCTGGACCGAGTCAACTGGAACCTCCGTTCACAACACACCGCGATTGGGATACATCAACGGCCAACCACACATATTTCACGGACGAGGTGGTGGACACCAACCTCCGGAAGTTCCCTATGGATTTAGTATGTCCAAAGTATCCGGGGAAAACCTCTGGAATTATGACTCCACAGGAACTGCAACCTATGCCGTATCACACTTCAATGAGCATTACGCCTACGGTTTTGATTCGGGCAATCTGCTTAAGCTCGATTCTCAAACCGGAAAACTGGCAGCCAAATTCCCGGTCTTCGAAATTGCAGACATCCGGCTTTGGAACAGCTCAAAGAATAAATACGAAACACACCGGGATTCTCCTTTCACGAAGGTGATAGAAAAATTTAAACCGGAGCCCACGAACCAAACACCCATACTGGTCGGAAAATATTTTTTATTCCTTACCCACGCAGGTCATTGCATCGGTCGCGTGAATACAGAGACCGGCAAGTCTGAATTCCTCCAGGTTCCTATCCAGGTAGTTCGCCAGCCCAAAGCTCACGATCAGATCCTCTGGGACAAACACATCCCCAGCAATGGCACCAATTCAAGAGGCATCGAAACCGCCAACGACAGGCGTTCAAAAGGCGACGGTTGGGGTCACGTCACAGCAGGCAGCCCGATCGCAGTAAATCAATACGTCTTCTTCCCTACCATGATCGGCATGACCTACGTTATCGATTCAGAAGCCAGCACGTTCGATGATACCGCTTTGGTATCAATCAACGACCTTGGCCCCGCCGGAGAAACCTGGAGCCTTAATTCACCCAGCTATTCGCAAGGCAAGATCTTCCACCGTGGGTTGAAGCATATTGTTTGTATCGGTGAAGGCAATTGATAGCCGGCTACTTCGCCAGATAGGTCTCTATATCGGAAGCTGCTTTCGTTCGAACACCTGGTTTTTGTAAAAACCCAAGATCGCGAAACCAGTCGATGAAGCGGTCCGGCCAGGTACCATAGGGGATGCCTCCACGATCAGTAATTCCACCTCCATGCCAGCCGTTGCCGTACATGTGTATTTCGATGTTGGGTACCTCTTTATCGAGCATGGCCATGTAGTAATCGAAAGACCACTTGGTATGACTCGCGTTTCCATAGCTGGCGGAAACAAGGAAGGCGGGAGGAACATCCTTGGGGATTACGACCGTCTCAGGACTCTTGGTAATTGCTGATGGGCCGGTGTAAATAAGACCCACAAAATCAGGTCGGGAGGAAACCCCGGCAAGAGAGTCGTTTGGCCCATTGTTTTCAGCGTCGAACTTCAGGTACTGCAAAGCAGCGTTTGCCGAAGGTTCTCCACCAGCCGAGAATCCCATAGCACCGATCTTGTTCGGATCAATCCCCCACTCCGCTGCCCGTGAACGAACCAGGCGAATGGCTTGCAGGGTATCGCTCACGGCATCCACCTCGGCATTGTAACCGTCATCCCGCAAACGGTAGCGCAAAATAATCGTATTGATCCCGTAGTTGAAAAAATACGGCACGAGGTCCGTTCCTTCCGAACCAATGATCAGACGTTTGTGACCTCCACCGGCTAACACAATCATTCCTACGCCCGTGTTGCTGTTCTTGGAGACGGTGTGAACTTCGATCGACGGATTGTGCACGTTAACAATACTTTGGATGCGACCAGGCACTTCATGCATAGCGTACACTTCCGCTTCCCTGACCCGGTCCTGTTTCAGAAACGGTGAATTCGGCGGATAAATGGGGATGACAATCCCACCTGGTGAAATTGCCTGTGGCTGATAGGGCTTATCCGTCGCTTCTGCTGCCCGGGGGATTAACTGCGGCTCTGGATCCACTCCAAAAACGTTCAATCCCCACATGAGAAAGATATTAATTAATAAGATTAACTTAGATGCAGATTGAGAAGGCATAATTAATTCTGATTGCGGGGTTATTGGTTAGCCCAATTTTCCTTCACATACTCCAACCACCAAAGGATACCGGCGTCAGGATGCAAGGTATCAATGCCCTGGTTCCATGGAGCCTCTAGATTGTCACTAGAACCAAGATTTGAAAAACCACCAGGATTGGTAAAAGGTCCTCCGACACTTTCGTCAGGTGCGCATTGTAACCAGGTACTGGCTAGCATGATTCCGTTATATTCGTTCATGCCAGTGAGAGATTGTTCCAGTTGCCTCGCTTTCATTTCATTCGTGTAGCGACCAATCCGGGAATAATTATAGTAGGTCTCGTCTGAGACGTGGGCCTCTTTACTGAAATCACTCCAGTATCCACTGAGTGGCACGGACTCCTTGGGTGTCGACTCACTATCAAACCAGGGCTTACCGGGTTTCTGCGGACCGAAGTGCATATTCAGATCTTCGCTGCGGGTCTCCTGGCGTGTGTTGTTCGCTACCACCAAATCCGGATTAGCGGCCTTGGCCGCCAGAATAAATCCTTCGGTTTTCCATTTCATTTCCCGACCCGCCATACCCTCGTTGTCGGGGTCAAGAATCACATGCCTGAAATTATTCTCATTCAACCAACGTGCGGTATTGGCAATGGCCCGATTGGCATCTTCCTGAGCCCAACTGGACAAATCCTCTTTCGCACGGGAAGTACTCCAGTAAAGACAGCCAACAATCGTGATCACGCCTTTCTCCTCAGTAGCCCGTAAGATTCGCTCAAAGCGGTTCCTATAAACCGGGTTCAAACTGCCGTCCGGCAAATAGCCTTTGACGTCCCCAAACCGGGATCCCATTAAAAACACCGAAACGGTATTTACTCCATAACTGTGATAGAGATCCAGGACATTGATAAGATCCTCCGTTGTGGAATCACTGATTAACGCGTTAGAACAGCGTAAGCCGATAATCTTAACGGGTTGGTCATCAAATAGGATATCCGTGCCATCTACCCGCACCTGATTTTCTCCCAAAAGAATTCCGAGAGGGAATAGAAGAATCCAAAGATGCAATACCCAGTTCCAACCCAGCCTATAGTTTAGGATGATCATTTTATCCCAGCTTTTGAACGGATAATACAAGCCTTTTACTACACCGCCTAAAGTTTCTCTAGCAATATGCATATCATAGAAACGGATACTTAATGACAGAACTGGATAATTCCCCGTTGCTTGCAGAGGAGAGTAGCATTTTTAAGAGCATTGGATTCCTTCCTTCAATCAGGCAATTTTTAGCGGCACGACCTCTTGATCAATAGTGGCACCAAGCTCTTCCCGCGCCTTACGTAAATCGTACTCTTTCTGTAATCCGAGCCAGAATTCGGCGCTAGTTCCAAAGTAACGAGACAAGCGCAAAGCTGTATCAGGAGTAACCGACCGCTTTCCTTTTATGATTGCTGTTATGCGACTGTGCGGAATGCCAATATCCGTCGCCAAACGATACTGCGTAAGGTTCATTTCATCGAGAAACTCTTCACGAAGGATGATACCTGGATGTGGAAACTTCAATTTACTGGTACTCATAATAAAAACGGGCGTTTTATGGTTAACGGTAATCTGTTATCTCAACATCGTATACATCTCCATTTTCCCACCGGAAACAAATGCGCCATTGTTGGTTGATTCGTATACTAAATTGTCCACGTCGATTTCCGGAGAGAGCCTCTAGTCTGTTTGACGGTGGGATTCGAAGATCTTTGAGGTCACTAGCTTGACTGAGCATCGCGAGCTTGTTGAGAGATCTCTGTTGGATGTTACCAGGTAGTCGCCGTGAACGCTGTTGATTCCATATTTTTTGTGTTTCATTGTCAGCGAAACTTTTAATCACAGTGAAAGATTCGCTATATTTACGTGTAGCGTCAATGTTTATTTACGCATAGCGTTAATATCACGCTAACTATACGGCTCATAGAGGAATTAAATTCCTTGGGTTTTTCTACTCACTAACCAAAAACTCCACAGCCTCCGGAATCCATCCAGTGTCCCAGGCATGCTTGCGGTTCGGTTCCATTACGTAGCGATGGGGGATATTGTTCTCAACCAGAAGCCGGTGAATCTCGACCCCGCCGATCGCACGCGTTCCTTCGGTGCTATAATAAAACAGGCGAGCTTTATCTCCGAGATCCTTGCCACGTTTTTTAACAAGATTGGATAGGCGATTGGCTTCGAAGTTTTTAACCGTCCCCCACTCACGAGCTATGCGCTCCGCGCGTTCCTCTTCCGTAATGGGTCCCGTGTCAGCCCGAATTCCTATGTCCCAACCCACGGCTTTTCCGAAGAGTTTGGGATTCCTAAGAATCAGCGCTATGGCACCCCACCCCGACTTACTAAAGCCGATCAATAGGCGGCCATCCGCATTAGGCTGCGTAGGGTAGTGCTCATCCACAAACGGAATCACTGTTTTCAGAAGATGACTCTCATCCCGTTTGTGCGGATTTAGGTCGTGATCGGCGAACCAGGGCTTGGTGGTAAAAGCCGGAGCTACACAAATCAGCTGATGCGTATTGTGGTAGTTATGTTTTTTTACTTCCACCAGTCCATCACCGTGATTGCACAAACCGTCCTCGTGGACAGGCAAGACGTAGAGAACACGGTAAATAGTTTCCGAATCGAAATTGTCGGGTAACAAAACCCTGAGTGTCGTATCTCCCGCCTGAAATGGGGAAACCAATCGATACTCTTGGAATCCCTCAGAGGTCACCTGAAATGATTCGTCCGAAGCACTTACTAACGAAGCAGCAAAAAAGAGAAATAGGGCAGAAAGTAGTCTCATAGATTATTTATAGAGTAAGTAGAATTGGTTTTGCGATACACAAAACGGTGGACAAAGTATTGAGATTGCTGACTCAATCAAAATAGTAAGAACTTTTCGATGACCACCCATACAAAAAAACCACCCGCGGTGACCTTGTCGAAACCGAACGTCCTGCTAATCGTTGCCGATGATATGGGTTACGGTGATTTCGGAACGTTTAATCCAGGTGTTGTTCAGACTCCGAACCTGGATACTCTAATGGGCCAAGGCACCTGCTTTCGCCAGCATTATTCTGCATCGCCCATCTGTTCTCCGGCTCGAGCCTCACTTGTAACAGGAAGAGTTCCTCATCGCACGGGCGCAATCACCCAACATGAACTTCATGGACTGGACCGGATCGCGTTGAGGGAAATAACCATGGCCGACATGTTTAAGAATTCCGGATACGCAACCGGACTGGTGGGCAAGTGGCACAACGGTGCTTTGGACCGAAGATACGAACCGAACGCCCGGGGCTTTCAGGAGTTTGTCGGATTTTGTGGTGGGTGGTCCGACTATTATGATTACACTCTACGCGTTAACGATTCTTATCGAAAATCGGACGGAACCTATTTGACCGACGTGTTCACTGATGAAGCGTTGTCCTTTATCAAACGACATCGGGAGGATCCTTTTTTCCTCCAGCTCGCTTACACAGCCCCGCACGCACCCTTCCAGGCACCAGCAGAGTTAGTTGAAAAATACAAAGCCAAAGGTTTTGACCGGATCACCGCCACCACTTATGCGATGATCGAAGTTATGGATCAAGGTGTCGGTCGTATCCTTCAATACCTGGAAGACGCACAACTCGACGAAAACACCATCGTCCTGTTCACGAGTGATAATGGCCCCGCCTTTTTTAACCCCTCCCGTCAGCTCGAGCCGGGAGAGAACAACTTCAATGAGCGCTTCAATTGCGGCATGCGAGGAAGTAAGGGTTGGGTCTATGAAGGTGGTATCCGTGTACCGATGATTGTTCGATATCCAGACCGAATAAAAGCGAATCAGTTGAACGACGACCTCGTCCATTTCACAGACTGGCTCCCTACACTCATTGGTCTATCAGGCATCGATCCATTGGAAGGCCCAGCGTTCGATGGGCATGATATTTCCCCTATGCTACTAGGCGGCAGTGTAGATATAGACCCTCGACGTTTCTGGCAATGGAACTTCTACGTTCCGAACATCGGCACCAACGCAGCGATGCGCGACGGGGATTGGAAACTGGTGCGCCCAATGATAAAAGGAACCCGCTACTTCAGCAAGGAGCTCTACGTCAGCGAGGAAGACGAACTACGTACTAAGGCATTTTCTGCCGCCGACTCTCAGCACAAAAAAGATCCGCAATCCATTACCGAATTGCTCCCCATCCCTCGAGTTAAACTGCCAGATCCTGAGCCACCCGAACTCTATAATCTCGCAGAAGATCCTGGCGAACAAAACGACCTGGCAGAGAAATTCCCTGACAAAACAAGTAATATGTTGAGCCAACTTGAAACCTGGTTCGAAGACGTAGAGGCAGAACGTCTAACCATTCCGGGAGCGCTGCATAGGTAAACATAAACTCTTTTATGACCTGATCAAAATCTAAAGATAGAACTAAGCTTTAGAGTAGTATCCATCTGCTTGCGCACAAAGCCGGTCCTTTCATCAAGATAACTCTGGTTCAGCACCAAAAACACCCGCTTCCCTGGTTTGTATTCCCAGACCAACCGGCTGTTGATACCCATTGTATTCGAAACATTATCGTACTGCACCAAGTTAGACCAACTAAAGTCGGGAGTAAAATTGATCAGCGCTGTAAGTGAGGTCAGTTTTATATCAAAGTCCCCGGTTGGCAGTTCGACATCCTGTTTAGAGTAGCTGAGCACGGCCCCAAAATGCTTGGACGGTAAATAGGTTAGCTCGGACGTATTCTCAATCCTGGTACCATTATAAAAATCCCCGAAAGAAAAATCGTGATTCAATTGAAGCTTTCTCCTGGTGGAGGTTTGAAACGCAAGAATCCCTCGCGTCCATGAATAATCTCCGGCCGGAATGAGAACGTCATCCGCTTCGCCATCGACATTGTAGATCGGGAACTGGCTGTTAGGTACGTCGGCTGAACTCTCCATTTCAAAAATGATTTCGTCCCCTGACTCGAACAAAAGTTGGAGGGGTGTGAAAATGTGACGGGAAGATGCAAGCTTGTTGGAAAGGTCCGTGATATATTCTCCTTCGTATGAGTAATACATCTGGCGCAGCCACTCTTTCGACTCTATGTAGGGTTTGTACAACAGTCTTGTGTAGTATCTTCGAACTCCTGTCCGCGGAGCAAATCCAAGAGCCGGATGAAAGTTTTCATCCACATGCGCGAAGGCCATTTCGGCTTCGAATTCAGCAGCTGGAAGAATCGCACTACCGCCCACTACAGGAGCCAATCCACTTTCAAAATTCGGATGGTCCGAATCCGTGGCCATGGCAAAAGCATTCACTTCCAGTCGGTATTTATTGAGGAACTGGTTCGTCAGGTACTGAAAATCTCCCCCGAGCAGAAGATTATTGTATTCGGAATTGGGATCACCGTGTGTAGCTAGGACTCCGATTGAGGACTGGTCAAAGATCTGCCGCTTTACCCGCCCCACAAAAGCGTTCTGGCTATTCAGCTCTCCGTTGGCGTCCACTACCGCATTGATGACACCTATATTGTAGTCTCCTATCCTACCAGACAGCTTGGCCGCACCTAGCAAAGGCACGACCTCTCCACTGTTGTTCAAGCCAATACGTCGACTGAAAAACGGAAGGATGACAGGAGATGCTCTCGATCCCGTCCTCCGACTGAATCTGCCGGCCAGGCCGCCGTAGTTGAATACCCCGGCATCTTCTAGAAAGAAGCTGCGCTTTTCGGGAAAGAACAGGGAAAATCGTGTCAGATTAACCTGCCTAGCATCGGTCTCGGCGGCGGCAAAATCAGTATTGTAGCTCAAAGTTGCACTCATCTTGGGAGTGATCCGGTAACGAATGTCTCCTCCCCATTCGAAATCGAAATCATCCGTCCCCAGAACCTTGTCGTCCGATTGCTTACCAAGAATGTATGGATTGATCTCAAGCCCCAGTCCCTGTTTGAGACCACTTAAGCCATTGAGTTTTCCTGCTTCCGACATGTAATAGCCGCGAACAGAATTTCTCGGAGAGGACCATATACCCTGTTGATCCAGGCGCTTGATCCTCCTGACCACATTGAGGCCCCATTGGGAAGCTTCTGGATCAAAGCTAAACGTCGTAAGCGGAAAAGCCATTTCGGTCTGCCATCCATAATCCGTTATCTGAGTTTTTGCCTCCCAGACGCCATCCCACTGGGAATTGTAGTTAGCATTGTTGGTGGCTAACGCGTCATGGCGAGTTCCGTTCGGATTCGCGATGAACGAATAGGCATTTCGCTCATCATTGAAGGTATCTAGGTTTACAGTGATGGAGTCATCATCCCACAGAGTATCATCCCGACGCATATAACGGGCTACAATTTTATCCGGTTCCGTATCCCAACACCAGAGTGCAAAATAAAGATAGTGATCGTCGTATGCCACGCGAAAGAATGTCTGCTGGTCCATATGGGTATACGACTGGGGCTGATTCTGCAGTAATGGGCCAGCAAGCGGGGCAGTCTGCCACACCTCCTCATCAAGATGGCCGTCTATCTTCGGCGGTGTTTCGACACGCACGGCAGTGATTTCTGGCCGGTAGTCCCTATCCAAACGATAGGGAGGAATCTCCTGGCGTTCGGGAATAGGTGAATCGGATGCAAGTAGGATCCTATTGAAAACACACAGGCAGATGAAAATTCTCAGCAGATTAATAGACATGGATGGCGATCGAAAAACCCTTTGAAAAAAGGGTAGCGTTCAATACCAAATTGATCCTCGATCACAGTCGAGTCATTCTTAAAATGAAAAACTGTCGATTTCTCCCTCCGGATTGGTGAATTCTCCATTTCGCTTCCGAAATATAGTATTCCGGCAATTGAGATTGCCGACTGATAGGATGCCATTCCAATATTGAACTCATACCAACCACCCCGACATGAGATTCCTCGCCACTCCCCTGCTTCTGCTTTCCTTGTTCATGTCAGGATGTGGACCCCAAGTTGAAGATCGAGCTCCCAACTTCGTCATCATCTTCACCGACGACCAAGGTTACGCTGACCTCAGTTGTTTTGGTGGTGAACACGTCTATACACCAAACATAGATCAGATGGCAGCCGAAGGTATGAAGCTCACCAGTTTCTATATGGCCGCAGCTCTCTGCACGCCTTCCCGCGCAGCATTGATGACCGGAAGCTATCCCAAACGAGTCGATCTGGCTTACGGAACTGACTTCGTTGTATTGCTGGCCGGAGACGGCAAAGGTCTGAACCCCGAGGAAGTGACCATAGCTGAAGTGCTTAAATCGGTCGGTTACAAAACCGGCATTTTCGGGAAATGGCACCTGGGTGACCAACCGGAATTTCTTCCAACCAGGCAAGGATTCGACGAATTTTTCGGTATCCCCTATAGCCACGATATTCATCAACAACATCCCCGACAGGATCACTTTTCTGGACACATTAAAAAAGCACGGGCTCGATGATAACACCCTGGTAATTTTCACATCCGACAATGGTCCTGCCGTAGGAAAAGCCACGCCCTTACAGGGTAAAAAAGGAAGCACCTTTGAAGGGGGCATGCGCGAACCCACCGTCATTCGCTGGCCGGGAAAGATCCCAGCAGGCAAGGCAAACAATGAATTGATGACCGCCATGGACTTGCTCCCACCTTTGCCAAACTAGCTGGAGCTCAAATCCCAACCGACCGGGTAATAGATGGCAGAGACATCTGGCCTGTTCTAACCCAAGGTGCCCCCACACCGCACGAGGCATTCTTTTATCACAGTTCCACGAATCTTAGAGCAGTCAGATCTGGAAACTGGAAACTACACGTCGAGGAAGGCGTACCCAAAGCGTTATACAATCTAGAAAGCGATATTGGAGAATCAAAAAATCTTTTAGACGGGAGTGATACCATCACAAATCGATTGCTCGCCTACATTGAAACGTTTGAAAACGACCTGGCGCAAAACAGCCGACCGTCCGCTTGGGTAGAAAACGCGGTACCCTTGTCAAAATAAGTGTTTACACAATTCAGCTACGCATGGGTTGCTTAAATACAATTTGGGTAATCAGAGACCTATCGAAACTTCGAAGGACTCCACCCAACCCAACGTTTGAATAAAGTAGAGAAGGTAAAAGGGTTTTCGTAACCAACTGCTCGGGCAATGGTTTCAATTTTGTCGTTGGTCGTGCTTAGCAAGGTTTTGGACCGTTGCATCCTTAGAAAGGTCAATTGCTGCATGGGACTTCTGCCGTAATGTTTGCGGCATAATCGACGCAGGTGCTCCTCACTTAGGTGGGCTATATCCGAGAGTTCCGCCAAACTCCACTTACGAGCCAAGCGAGGCTCGACCTGCTGCCAGAGTTTCCAAAGTCGATCGTCGTAATCGTGTGGTTGAGCGAAGCGCAGGACATACTGGTGAATCAAATCGATCCAGTGATTCAGCGCGCCAGGATTATTTAGACCTCTACTCTCAGCATGCAGTCCATTGATGGCTGCCAACATCGGTGTATGATCGTAAGATCCAAGCACAGGAGAATTTTCGGAAACAATGGGTTTTATTTCTCTAGACTCAAGATAACGCACCCAACAAAAATGCCAGGGCGTACCTTCAAGGCATTTAAAAGTGTTCAACACAAAGGGCGGCAGGAGACAGGCTTCACCTGCACGAAGATGTTTCCAGTTTCCGTC
This sequence comes from Verrucomicrobiota bacterium, assembly GCA_027622555.1. Taxonomy (NCBI): domain Bacteria; kingdom Pseudomonadati; phylum Verrucomicrobiota; species Verrucomicrobiota bacterium. Next base: position 37,462 of record JAQBYJ010000019.1, on the reverse strand, counting down.
GACAAGCACCTTCCCTTCACCTGCGAAACAAGCCATCATATAGGAACCAGATTGATTGGTCCGCATGAGCTCAAAAGGAAACCGAGCCCATAGAATGCCGACATGAGCAATATGGTGTTGAGAAAGCAATGGACAAATCGGGCTGTCCGATAGCCAATCACGCTTATCCGAATCATCCGAGCGGACCACCTGATACTGAGAGTCAGCCAGATTTTGAATATCCTCCAAAGGAACTGATTGCTGAGAGTCGAATATCATATTTTAGGCGAATCAATGTAGGATAATAGATAGTATTTCTATTTTAAAAGCTTATTTAGGGGTTATCAATTATCTGCAATGTGTATATTCGATATATTCATGTTGAGCAAAAGGAGTTGCCGGATAGATTGAGAAGCAGTAAATATCTCCACATGCCAAATAAATGGACAGGAAAAGGAAACCCCTACACAAGAACTGAAGTGCTGGAGCGCTTGCATGATACTCTCAGCAAAGGCGAACCGATCATTGCCGCTGGTGCAGGAACGGGCATCAGCGCCAAGTTTATAGAGAAAGGCGGAGCCGATGTCATCATCATTTATAACTCGGGACGCTTTCGTATGGCAGGCCATGGATCCACCGCCGGGTTGATGTCCTACGGTGATGCGAACGCCATTGCCATGGAGATTGGTGAATTCGAAGTGCTGCCGGTGGTCGAAGAGATCCCCGTGATCTGCGGGGTCCATGCCACAGATCCACGACGCCGTATGTGGCACTGGTTACTCCAGGTTCAGAACATGGGGTTCAGCGGGGTTAACAATTTTCCCACTCACATGATCGTAGATGGCCAGTACCGCCAGACCCTTGAAGAAACCGGCATGAGCGTGAAAAAGGAATTCGAAATGGTCGCCATGGCCCGCAAGATGGATATGTTTTCCATTGTTTATGTCGCCAAACCCGAGGAGGCTAAAGCCATGGCCGAAGCCGGGGCGGATGTCATCATTGCGCATGTGGGTTGCACCGTCGGCGGTTCCATCGGCGTAACCGACGCCGCGATATCTCTCGATGATGCCGCTACCCAAACTCAAGCAATCATCGATGCCGGAAAATCCGTGCGCGACGACATTATTTACCTCAGTCACGGTGGCCCCATACTCAGCCCATCCGATGCAGCGTTTATTAATGAACGTACCGATGCCGTTGGATTCGTGGGTGCCTCCAGCCTGGAACGTATTGCAGTCGAAAAGGCCCTGGTAAACATCACACAAGAATTCAAATCCATACCGGTTAAGCGCAAAGGCTGATATATCTATGTTTTCAACAATACTGGTCATTTGGAATGCCTTCATCCGATCGGCGGCGGAGCCAGGATGCTTCTGCCCTACCAAGACAGCTCAAGGTAAGGCTACTGCGTCCTCGAAGTGCCGGTCGTGTATCTTGGAATTCATACCCATACAAATTTAAGAACTAACACGGACAAAATACCCCATGGCAACAATCGCAATTCTAGGAACACTCGACTCCAAGGCCGACGAACATTTATTTGTCGCAGACCGGATTCGGGATCGAGGACACCAGGTAGTACTCATTGATGTGGGAACGGGTGGTGAGCCAAAAGTAACTCCCGACTATTCCAAATACGACGTGGCCACAGCAACCGGACTTGACCTCGTTCCTCTCATGAAACGGCACGACCGCGGTGAATGCGTGGTGGCCATTTCTAAAGCCGTACCCGTATTTCTGGCACAGCTTGTCGAAGCGGGGAAAATTGACGGTGTTATTTCCCTCGGTGGCGGAGGCGGTACAGCGATCGGAACAGCAGCCATGCGAGCACTTCCCATCGGATTTCCGAAACTTATGGTGTCTACGGTAGCGAGCGGAAATACGGCTCATTACGTAGGGACGAAAGACATTGTTATGATGCCCAGTATTGTGGATGTGAGTGGATTGAACCGTATATCACGAATGATTTTCACCCGAGCGGCAGGCGCTATTTCCGGGATGGTTGAAGCAAAGGTAGATGAAGAGGCAGGTAGGCCTCTCATTGTAGCCAGTATGTTTGGAAACACCACCACCTGCGTGAACCTCGCAAAAGAAGTTCTCGAAAATGCCGGTTACGAAGTGCTGGTCTTCCACGCCACCGGATCAGGCGGTCAGGCAATGGAGAGTCTAATCGAAAGCGGCATGGTCTCAGGCATCCTCGACGTTACGACCACTGAATGGGCGGACGAAGTGGTGGGAGCTACCTTATCCGCCGGACCAACCCGCATGGATGCCATGACCAAGGCCAAGGTACCTGCAGTGGTCGCGCCAGGCTGTGTCGACATGGCAAACTTTGGTCCACGCGAGACAGTACCCGAGCAGTTCGCCGATCGTACCTTCTACATTCACAATCCCCAGGTCACACTCATGCGAACCAATGCGAATGAGTGTTCGAAGATTGGTAAGATCATCGCAGAAAAAGCCAACGCTAACTCTGCGCCAGTAGTTATCCTCAATCCACTCAAAGCCGTCAGCGAAATCAATGGAGAAGGATTGGCTTTCCACGACCCAGATGCCGACAAAGCTTTGTTCGAAGCCATTCGTGAAAATGCAGAAGTGGAAGTGATCGATTTCGAACTCGAAATCAACGACCCTGAATTTGCTAAAGCCTGCGCAGAGAAATTATTAGAACTGATAAATCAATCCTAATTCATTTCAATTATAGCGTATCAATCCTTTGAATGCTTATCATCTTTTATAATAACCATGTCCGATAAAACAAACCGTTTCATGCAAGCCGCAGACGTCAAACAGGAGAAAGATCCTTGGGCTACCGTCGAATGGCTATCCAATCAAGAACTTGTAGGAGCTGAAGAGCTTCTGATGGTGCGGGCCACCATAGAGGCTGGCCATTCCCATCCCTTCCACCGACACCCTACTCGAGAAGAAATAATTTACGTAGTCTCAGGCCAGGCCGAGCAGTGGGTTGAGGACGAATACCGCATTTTAAAAGCCGGTGAAATGGCACTCATACCCCAAGACGCCGTTCACGGAACCTACAACCCTTTCGATGAAGACGTAACTTTCCTGGCCATCCTCTCCCCCTTGAAAGGTGGAGAACCCAATATCGTAGACGTATCCGAAGAATCCCCCTGGACCCAGCTACGCGCCCAACACAACCGACCGCCGGTAAGCTAACCTGAATTTTTCACCGATGCAGGAAAATCGATTCCAAAGGCAATTTCCAGATAAGTACCCCATATGAAAAACTACCTATTCCTTCTTTTCACTTTGGCTCTCTTTGCAACCACCTTGCAATCCGCCGATCCGATTCGGGTCTTTATACGCGCAGGAGAAAAAACACACGCCCCCGGCGCCCATGAGCATCCTCAATTCCTGAAAAACTGGACGGCGCTACTCGAATCACGCGGAGTTCAGTGTGATGGCAGCCTTGAGTTTCCTACACAGGAACAACTTAACAATTCGGACGTGCTCATCCTCAACGCGAAGGAGGCGGCAATATTACCAAGGGCGAGCAGCGCAATAACCTGGAATCATTTCTCAAGCGCGGTGGAGGGCTGGTTGTTATTCACGCCGGGGCCGTTTCGCGCGATCCCGATTGGTACAAATCCATCATCGGCGGCTCCTGGCGCTTTGGTACCACTCGCTTCCTCGAAGCGCCTATGAGCTTGTATTTCACCAATCTGGAAAGTCCGATCACCAAGGATCTTTCCAACTTCGATCTCGAGGACGAGATATACTACGACATGGACATGCTTCCGGAGGTGAAAGTCCTTGCCGCCGTCTACACTCCCAAGGGTAAGGACACTAAAGGTAAAGGAAACTTGGATGCCCAAGCCCGGGCAGCTGAAGCAGTTGCCAAAAGAAAAGGCGTAAACATCTACGATATTCAGCCACAAATCTGGACCTACGAAAACCAGCTCGAAGGAGGTTCACCCTACCGGTCCTTCGTTCACATTCCCGGACACTGGAATAAGAATTTCTCGCACACGGGTGTTCAAACCATGATTCTTCGCGGTATCGCTTGGGCAGCCAAGCGCGACAACGTAGACGAACTTTGCAAACCCAATGAACTGGGTGACGCACTCCGCTACGTGGAAGGTGGCGTCCCCCACCCCGAAGTTCTTCCAACGCACCTCGAAATACATCCGGAATTTGAACTGTCTCTCGTGGCCTCCGAGCCGCTTATCAACAATCCCATGAAAATTAATTGGGATCACCAAGGTCGCCTTTGGGTTGCTGAGACTCCCGAGTATCCCAATGGTAGGCGCGAACAGAATGTGGTTCCATGGATGGATTCCGGTTCATTGGTACCCGGGGTCTACGACCGCGATCCCTTCGACCGAATTAGTATCCTGACCGATAGCGACGGCGACGGTGTCATGGATAAGAAGAAGGTCTTCGCCGACAAACTGGAACTGGTTAATAGTTTTGTCTTTCATAAAAACGGCGTCATTGCCGCTAGTGCTCCCGACATCTGGTTTCTCGAAGATACCGATGGGGACGACCTCGCAGACAAGCGAACCAAGCTCTACACCAATCTTGGAATCCGCGATACTCACGCTGTCATCAATAATCTCCATTACGGCGCAGATGGCTGGGTGTATGCGACACATGGATACTCAAGCTCCCAAAATGTCACCTCAGGGGACGGCAGCCAAGACTTCGGTGCGATCGGTAGTGGAGTCGTTCGTTTCAAAGCCGACGGAACCGCCTTTGAGCAATACGCATCGCGCAGTGGAAATACCTGGGGAATGGACACCACCATGGCGGGCGAAGTTTTCTACACTCAACCTACCACCGGCAATCCGCTCCTCCACGTTGTTTTACCCGAAGCCATTCTGGCCAAGGGCAAGCTGCCCGGAGTCATAGGAACCAACGGTCTTCTCCCCGGAGCCCTAACCTTTCCAGCCATGCAATGGGAACAGCAAGCTTACGTGCAAATCGACCAGGTCGGTCGCTATACCGCGGGAGCAGGCTGCGTCATCTACGAAGGAGGCGCATGGCCCGATAAATGGAATCACAGCTACTTCACCACTGAACCGACCCTAAACATAATCGGCCATTTCAACATGGCCAAAGAAGGAATCAGTTACAAAGCCACCAAGGAAGCAGGTCGTGAACAAACGGAATTCATTCGCAGTACAAACCTTTGGTTCCGTCCGATAGACGTTATGACCGGACCCGATGGAGCGATGTATGTCGTGGATTTTTGTAATCAAGCCGTTATACACAACGATACGCGTGGGCCTACCCACGGACCGGCAAACGCAGCTGTCCGGCCCGATCGCGACCACTATTACGGACGTATCTGGAAAGTTCAGCACAAACAGGCCAAGGCTATAGGACCGACTTCATTGAATCCCAAAGACGTTGCCGCGTTAAAGAAAGCGACTCAAAGCCCGAACGAACAAATTCGAAGCACGGCTCAACGTCTGCTACTCGAACGAGACAGCACTTCGCCCAGTTTCGTTGGAAGCGATGCCGTGAGAAGCTACGAAAAGGCATCCCAATTGAGTCCAACAGAAATCGTTGCTCAAGCGAAGAGTGCCCAGGACGACTGGACCCGATCCGCATTAGTATCGGCATCCGTTGACAAGGCCGTGGCCGTTCTGACCGCAACCCTCAAGACGGATCCCAACACGTCGTTACTGGCCTTCACCTCCGCTCTCACACCTGCGGCACTCAACGGCAACAAGGCCGCGGCCAACGCAGCCCGACTACTCAAAGCCTGCGGTCAAGCTGGAGCGAATGTTGCTTCCACGAAAGGCATAATCTTGCGAGGTCTCGCCGAAAGCACCCAAGCCCCACCACCACTCAACCGATCTCTGAAAACTTCGTTGGCATCTTTACTTAAGGACGACGAAGTCAGCACGCTCGTACTGCCTATGGCTGTTAGATGGGATTCCAAAGGAGAACTCGTCTCACAAACGAAAGCGCTCACTCGTTCACTGCTAGACAATCTCAAAAAAACCAACCTGAGTGAATCGCAACGAGCTATGGTCGCTCGAAGCTTAGTCAGTATCCGTGGTAGCGATATAGCGATACTGCCAGCCATAAAAACCATCCTCAACGGCCATGGCAGTGACTCTCTAAAAGAGGGTATTCTCGCGGCGATTGGAGATGTGGAAGGAGCAGATTTAGGGAAGATACTGATCGATTACTTCATCGCTCAACAAGGTCCATTAAAGTTGAAAACTTTCGACCAAATCATCAAGCGCCCAAAATGGACCCAGGAATTACTCAAGCTGATAGATGACGGAACGATTCCACCCGCAGATCTTGGCCCCGGCAACCTGTCGCGTATGAGGAAACATCCGGATAGTGACACCTCTCGTGCCGCCTATATAATTCTCTATAAAGTGGCTCCTGAAATTGCAGAAAAAGATGATCTAATCGCAAATCTCCTTCCTGATGTGGATAAACCTGGAGATCCCAATAAAGGAAAAGTTTTATTTGCCGCCTGTACTGTCTGCCACCAGCTCGGAGGAGTTGGAACGGCGGTCGGCCCCTCCCTGGACGGAATGGGCGCCCACGGAGCGGCAGAGCTACTCGGCCAGATCATTGATCCTAACCGCGTCATAGAACAAAACTATTTGGCTCACAATATCACGACTAAGAGCGGTGAGACCTTTGTCGGCATCATATCATCAGAAAACGCGTCTTCCGTAAACCTCGCAACGCAAGCTGGAGTTAGGGAAATCGCCACCTCGAATATCGCCAAGCGTGAGAACACCAACCGCAGCTTAATGCCGGAAGGATTCGAAGCTCTGGGAGCCGAAGGCCTGCGCGACATTCTAGCCTTTATTAGAAATCAAGCCAGCCCTCAACAAGCACAGCAAACAAACACCGCCAAACCGGCCACGCCCTCTGCCCCCGTTCAAAGTAAGCCCAAGTGGCCACCCCCCATCCCGGCGACACCCGTCGAGTGGGAAGCAGGTAAAACCTCCGTCCTCATCATTAGCGGTGGATCCTCGCACGAGTTTCACAAATTCTTCGGAGAGACCGATTCCAAAACGCTGGAAGCAGCAGGACTCACCGTTCACTACACAGAAGACAATGCGCAAGCGACCAAGGAACTGGCCAATGCCGATGTCGCCATCATAAGCGTCAACCGCACAGATTTCGACACTCCCGAATACCGCAAAGCACTTATGGATCGCATCGCCGCGGGCAAAGGCGTCATCATGCATCACCCGGGCACCTGGTACGGTTACAAGGATTGGCCTGAGCTCAACATGAAGGTCGTAGGCGGTGGCACACGCGGACACGACAAGCTCGGCCCGATGGACGTTCGCGTGGTCGATAAGCGTCACCCAATCATGAAAGGCGTATCTGCCGAATTTGGATTCGCCGATGAACTTTACATGATGAATGCGGGAGGTCCTCCTGAGGGAGCCAGTAAGATTCAAGTGCTCGCCGAAACAAGCGTCAGCGTGAAATCTGGCGAACGCCACCCTGCAGTCTGGATCACCGAGCATCCGAAGGCTAGAATAGTCGGCTATACCCTAGGTCATGACGAACGAGCCCACGATCACATCGACTACAAAAAAATCCTGATCAACGCAGCCAAATGGGTCGCACGGGAGTAGCACATTTTCAATTTCGTGGTGCAAAGCCACATACCCACATCATCAAGCCCTAAAACGATGTCACCTCGAATACTGCCCCATATTAAAACTGCACTGGGCCTAAGCATTCTGTTTCTTGGAGCAGCAAACCTGCCGGCCAAGAAAACCCATTCCTTCCGAACGGAAATCTGGACACCCGAAGAAGAGCTCGCTGGCTTTGAATTACCAGAAGGATTTATAATAGAACTCGTGGCCAGTGAGAAGGACGGCATTGTCAATCCGATCGATCTGACCTTCGATGACGCAGGAAGACTCTGGACGCAGACTGCGATCATGTATCCGCTGGATCCTTTTGCCGACGTGCAATTTGGCGAGATCCGCAAACTGATGGAAGATCCCGATATCATGCAAAAGAATCCGGAGTTCGAACGTATTCGGAAGTTTTATGAAGGAAAGGAACAGGGGGACGACAAGATTCTAATCATAGACGATCCGCACGCAAAAAATCCATCCAAACCACGCGTGTGGGCCGACGGTTTGGCCATACCACAAAGTATTCTTCCTTACAAGAATGGCGCCTATGTGGCTCAAGGATCCGAGCTGTTCTTTCTAAATGATACTGACGGAGATGGTTTTGCAGATGAACGGAAAAGGACACTGACCGGTTTCGGGTTTATCGATACCCACACCATGGCTCATTTGCTGATTCGCAGTCCTGGAGACTGGATTCATTTCAGTCAGGGTGCTCTGAACTGGAGCAATGTAGAATCCCTGGTCAGCGGAGATACATTGCAAATAGATTACAGCAAGATTGTACGCATGTCGATGGATGGAGCGCGGCTTGAATTGGTTTCATCCGGTTTAAATAACATCTGGGGATTCCAAATGCGGGCCAATGGCCTGTATTATGGAACAGAAGCCAATGATCTAAGCTGGTCGGTGGTTCCCATGGAGCCAGGTACCGGATATAAAGGAATTGGAAATGCCCGCCTACGTCCCTATCAGCCTTGGATTCCTGAATTGCACGATTTCCGTGTAGGGGGAACCGGCATTTCGGGACTGGAATTCGCCGATGGGATGGAAAACAGTTTTCCTCCCGAATGGGGAGATGTCGCGCTGCTGGCAAATTGTATTACCAGCAGCATCAACGCCGTACGCATCGTCCGTAATCCCGATGGGACCGTATCGGCTGAGCATTTGCCAGACCTGCTTAAATCGAAGGACGATTGGTTTCGTCCCGTGAACCTGGAGTTTGGACCCGACGGCTGCCTCTACATCGCCGACTGGTACAACAAAATCATTTCACACAATGAGCTTGCCCGCAGTCACCCCGACCGGGACAAATCCCACGGCCGCATCTGGCGTATCCGTCACGAAAGTCAAAAGCCCGGCAAGATTCCCAACCTCTACGAAGTACCCACCAAGGATCTGGTCTCCCATTTGAAGGGCCCATCGCTCTGGGAAAAACGTGCGGCCTGGCATCAGATTACCGACCGTGCCGCCAAGGAACTCGCACCCCAGTTGATCAAACTGGCCAAGGACAAACGAGCGGATGTCACCACACGCATCCACGCTCTATGGTCCCTGGAAGGGCTCCATCATTTTGATTCCCGCCTGATGAAAACACTCCTCGATTCTTCCGAGGACGAGTTGCGCCGGGAGGCGATTCGGTCACTGGCCAGCTTCGATATACCTCCGTCACGTATGGCAGACTATTTGGAAGATTTCATAAACGACAAGAACGTGATGGTGCGCTCGCAGGTATTGCGCACCCTGGCGGATTATGGCCAAGCCAACAACGAAACCATCGACATCCTTTTGAGCTATTGCCGGCCGGACATTCCCGGTGAAGCTTTGGGCGGACCTTACGAACGCAAGTTTGAACGCTACCTGGCCCGCGTGGCACTGGAAAAATATGAAGACGAATTGACCGTTTATCTCGAAAGCCCACTTTCGCAAAAACAATCGGCCGAGCATCGTTTCTGGGCCATCCAGGCTCTGAGTCCGGAAAAGCGTGAGCCCTACTTTCTGGCGCTCTGGGATTCAATTCAGGCCAAGCCCTGGGATGCCCCAACCTTTATCGAGATCATTAATAACCTAAATACCTCGGCCATTCGAAAGGTCGTTGAACCCCCATTCGGAAACTTGTGGAATGCCAGGCACCTGGTAACAACGGCCAACCAGGTTCTCGGACAAGTCGACTCCCAAGCATTAAAACCATTGCTGGAACCTGCTGTGGGTTATTTGCTCACTACACCGGACCTTAACGACCAGGCAATCGGATTGAAGGCGGCAGTAGGCTATAGGATTTCCAGCTTTGAGGATTCAATCATTCACCTGCTCGAATCTCCCGCTTCGGATACCGTGGTTTTAACTGGAGCCATCGCCGCCCTGGAAAGAGAACCAACAGCAAAAACAAAAGCCGCCTTTCAAAGCCTGTTCGAAAATCCATCCATGAGTTTTGACCTGCGACTGGCCGCCATCAACGCGCTGATTAAGGCAAAAGGAAATGTAGATTTAAAGCTGCTCAATCCTTTCCTGAGTTCCTTAAGCGACTTTCAAAGAGACGCGTTCATAAAGGCCTTATCCGCATCCAGACCCGGTTCTCAAACCTTGCTGACTCTGTTGGAAAAAGGCATATTGAAGGAGGACCAGATCGATACCTGGAATCTTGAACGTATGGTTGGAAACAAGATCAAATCCAAACGACTTGAGACACTCCTTCAGCAACGCCAAACCGAGAAGATTGCAGCTTATCAGGAAACTTACGATGCCTTCATGGATATTGCCGAGTCTGAGTCAGGAGATCCTCAATTGGGTAAACCACTTTTCACCGCGATCTGTCTTGCCTGCCACAGTGTGGGGTCTGAGGGACCAGGATGGGCGCCTGCATTGGATGGCTCTGGTTATCGCGACCATGAAGCCTTGCTCACCGCCATCCTGGATCCGAACGCTGCCATGGAAGGTGCCTATACGGTACGTCGCGTCCAGAAAACGGATGGCAGCCTGGTGGAAGGCTATTTGGAAAAAGAAAATGAACGCGGTGTCACGCTTCGTTTTATGGGAGGCGGTTCACTGTTTATTCCAAAAAACGAAATCAAAAGTCTGGATCAGGTCATGGGACGTTCCACCATGCCGGAAGGGTTGATTGACCAATTACCCCACGAACAAGTGGCCGATCTCCTCGCCTACATTCGAACGCTGAAATAGAAATGGGATCATTTTAATTATCAAACTGTAGGAGGGGGGGTTATCCCCCGATTTTCAAACGATTACAAACAATCGGGGGATAAACCCCCTCCTACAGTGTCAACCTTATAGAATATGAGAGACCCTTCAAAAGGTCATGCAGCTCTACGCAAAGGCAGATGGTCCGCCCAAGACACGATGTATTTCTTAACCATCTGTCTGAGGACTGGTCAGTCGGGTTTGGATTCGAAGGAACTATTCGAATCGAGTCTGACCCATTTGAAAACGCTCGAAAAAGACAAATGTCGGGCCGTCCATGGCATCGTTCATATGCCGGATCATGTTCACCTACTAGTTGAATTAAACACCGAAACAAACTTGCAAGATCTGGTTCGTCTATACAAAGGACGAATGACCCCGGAATTGAGAAAAAACGAATTAAAATGGGAGAATGGTTACTTTGATCGTCGACTGCGTCCTGAAGATTCCGTCGGCTCTGTGTTGCGATACATGCTGATGAATCCTTATCGAAAAGGCTTGATAACCACTGACAGCGAATGGCCTTATTTCCACTGCAGGGAGGAAGCCAAGTCGTGGATTAATATAGCTGGAGAAAAGAATCTGCCCATGCCAGAGTGGATTGGATCAGCAGGAAAGAAAAACATAAATGCCTAACCGCTACATTCAAAATTTATTTTCAAACTGTAGGAGCGGGATTATCTCGCGATATTTTCGAACGACCTCCAAGCAATCGGGGGATAAACCCCCTCCTACAACAATCTCCATTACCCCATGAAAATACTCCTACTTTTTACTGCGCTTCTTACTATCCCCTCGCCTCTCGTCCTGATGGCCTCGTCACATGCGGCTTCGCCGCCAAACGTCGTGGTCATCTTTGCGGATGATCTTGGCTATGGCGACACGGGCTGTTACGGTGCGACCAAACTCAAGACGCCGAACATCGACCGCCTGGCAATCGAGGGTCGCAGATTCACCGATGGGCATTCCGCATCGGCCGTTTGCACGCCTTCGCGCTATAACTTAATCACAGGCGAGTACGCGTTCCGCGGAGACCACTGGTCACCCGTGTTCCTGAAAGTTGGGCTACTTATTGATCCGGATCAGACAACCGTGGCCGATGTCATGAAACGTGCGGGTTACGCAACATCCATCATCGGCAAGTGGCACTTGGGCTTCGGCGAAGAGACACCCAACTGGAATGGAGATTTGAAACCTGGTCCCCTTGAATTGGGATTCGATTACTATTTCGGCGTACCCGTAGTGAACAGCCACCCACCCTTTGTCTATGTGGAAAACCACCGCGTAGTCGGACTGGTTCCGGAAGATCCGTTCGTCTACGGTCAATTGGCGAACACGGAGATGTTTCCCGAAAAGAGAAAACTCGATGACATTGGTGGAGCCGATGCCGCACACGCGCTTTACAAGGATCGCGAAGTCGGAACCAAGCTCACCGAGAAATCGGTCCAATGGATCCGCGAACACAAGGAAGATCCTTTCTTCCTCATTCTTTCTACCACCAACATCCACCATCCCTTCACGCCGGCTCCAAGATTTGTAGGCACCAGTGAATGTGGCCGTTACGGCGACTATGTCCATGAACTCGATTGGATGGTTGGTGAGGTCATGAATACTCTTAAGGAAGAGGGGCTGGACGACAGTACACTTGTTATCTTCACCAGCGACAATGGTGGTATGTTCAACGTCGGAGGACAGGACGCCTGGAAGGCTGGACATCGGCTGAACGGAGATCTACTCGGCTTCAAATTCGGTGCCTGGGAAGGCGGACACCGTGTTCCATTCATCGCACGCTGGCCTGGGAAGATCCCTGCTGGCTCGGTTTCCGATCAACTGATCAGTAATGTGGATCTGCTGGCAACCATGGCTGCCTTGACTGAGCAAACCTTAGCCAAAGCCGAAGGCCCGGATAGCTTTAACGTTTTACCTGCTTTAACTGGATCTCCCAAGGAGCAGATTCGCGATCATCTGGTCCTGAGTCCCTCAAGAAAAACGAATCTTTCCATTCGAAAAGGCAAATGGATGTATATCAGCGCTCAGGGAAGTGGAGGATTCAGTGGAAAACTTGAAACCGACTACGAACGTGGCGGCCCTGGCGCTCATTTGCTCACAAAGCATGTGAACAGCGATATCGAAAACGGCATATACAAAGCCGACGCTCCACCTGCTCAACTCTACGACTTGGAAAAAGATCTATCTCAGACAATAAATTTATATAATCAATACCCCGAAATCGTTCGTGAAATGAAAGCCCTCCTTGACCAATGCGTAAAAGCCAAGCGCACTGCACCGGAACGAGGGTGACTTAGCTGTAGGAGGGGGTTTATCCCCCGATCTTTCGAAGGCCTCCAAGCAATCGGGGGATAAACCCCCTCCTACAATTTTAATACACCAATACCCCATGAAAAAACTCATAACTCGGGAAAAATAGAAAGACACATTGATTATATTAAAATAGTTGGCTCTTGGATCCTTTATTCATAACTTATTACGAAACTGTAGGAGGGGGTTTATCCCCCGATCATTGTACGACCTCGAAGCAATCGGGGGATAAACCCCCTCCTACAGTTTTCTATATAATATACCCTATGAAAATACTCCGACTCTTTATTTCACTTCTCATTATCCCCTCGCCTCTCGCCTTGGTGACCTCGACCCTTGCGGCTTCGCCGCCCAACGTCGTCGTCATCTTTGCTGACGATCTAGGCTACGGCGATACGAGCGTTTACGGCGCGACAAAGATACGAACGCCAAATATTGATAAGTTGGCTCTACAAGGTCGGCGCTTCACCGATGCTCACACCGCTTCAGCGGTTTGCACCCCGTCACGTTATTGCCTTCTCACCGGTGAGTATGCGTTCAGAGGAGATCACTGGTCGCCCGTGTTTCTGAAAGTGGGACTCATTTTTGATGAGAACAAAAAGACGGTGGCCGATGTGATGAAGGATGCCGGCTATGCTACAGCCTGCATCGGGAAGTGGCACTTGGGCTTCGGAGAAGGGACTCCCAATTGGAATGGCGATCTCAAACCGGGACCACTCGAACTGGGTTTCGATTACTACTTCGGCATGCCCGTAGTCGGTAGCCATCCGCCGTTTGTCTATGTGGAAAACCATCGCGTGGTAGGCCTGGATGAAAACGATCCATTCGTTTACGACACCGTAGCCAAGACCAAACCCTTTCTGGAAAAAATGGGAATCGACCAGATTGGTGGCGCTGAAGCTGCGCATGCTGTGTTTGACGACACCATGGTCGGAACTGAACTTGCAGGAAGAGCTGTTAAATGGATCAAGGAGCACAAAGACGAACCGTTCTTTCTCTATTTCCCCACCACCAACATCCATCACCCATTTACTCCACACCCCCAATTCCGCGGCACCAGTGAGGCTGGTCGTTACGGCGACTTCGTCCACGAGCTGGACTGGATCGTTGGGGAAGTGACTCGCACTCTGGATGAAGAAGGATTGGCGGACAATACACTGGTCATTTTCACCAGTGACAACGGTGGCATGATCAACCTGGGAGGCCAGGATGCCTGGAAGCTGGGGCACAAACAAAATGGAGATCTCCTCGGCTTTAAGTTTGACGCCTGGGAAGGTGGACACCGCGTGCCCTTCATTGCTCGCTGGCCCGGAAAAATTCCCGCCGGAAGCGTATCAGATCAGTTGGTATCCAATGTCGATTTGATGGCTACGCTCGCCGCCGTCACGGGTCGGGAGCTGCAAGATGGCGAAGCCCCAGATAGCTTCAATATTCTGCCAGCATTAACTGAAAATACGTCAGTCCGGGTTCGTGATCACCTGGTGCTTGCACCTCAAAAGAGTACCCACCTGTCTCTGCGAGCTGGTGACTGGATGTATATCAGCGCACAAGCTGGTGGAGGCTTCACTAGTCCCCACGCAGGAACCCATCTTTTCGGTGGCCCTGCTGCCATCCACTTTGCAGGCGAAGTGAACAGCGACCTCGAAAATGGAAAAATAAAACCGGACGCACCCAAAGAGCAGCTCTACAACTTACGAGCAGACCCCTATCAGGCGACCAATGTCATCCGGGATAATCCAGTCATTGCCCAAACCATGCGCGAGCACCTGGCTTCCATTCAATCAGGCAAGGGCACACGGTAGATAAAAGTTTATTATCAAAACTATGATCTATCAATTGGCTTGTTTTATAGGCGTTGGGAATACAATTTGAATGGAATATCAGTCGGCTCAAAAAAGTATTCAAAGACCTAGAACTAGTTGCCCTTTTTCTTATCCCCAAAATGTTTCCCATGAAAACCAGTTCCTTCCCAAAAACAGTAATCGCAGGTTCTTTGCTAATGCTAGCCAGTTATTGTTCTACTGTCGCTGCGGCGAAAGAGAGTGAAAAACCCAATCGATTTCGAGGTCATGATGGCTCCGGCGTTTATTCAGCTCCCACTATTCCCAGCAGTTGGTCAGAGGAAGACTATTTATGGAGTATTGAGCTTCCCGGTGATGGACACTCCTCCCCCATTATCTGGAAAGATCATTTGTACCTTACGAGCAGCGTAGCAGGCCAACCCAATTCACTTTTGTTATGTTTGAACCCGAAAACAGGTAAAGAAATCTGGAGATTGTCCTTTGAATCCGCATTCCGGAAACTTCACCAATTCAATACCTTTGCATCATCCTCTCCGGCTGTTGACACCCAACATGTCTACGTCGCCTGGAGCGATGCGAATCGCTTTCAACTGGCTGCAGTCAATCACAAGGGCCAAGCCGTTTGGCAACGCGACCTTGGAGCCCACGACACCCAACACGGCGGAGGTATTTCTCCTATTGTATTTGAAGATTTGGTCCTCATTGCAAACG
The DNA here is from genome assembly GCA_027622555.1 of Verrucomicrobiota bacterium. Lineage (NCBI taxonomy): Bacteria > Pseudomonadati > Verrucomicrobiota > Verrucomicrobiota bacterium. Next base: position 21,852 of record JAQBYJ010000019.1, on the reverse strand, counting down.
ACTGCCGGAGTCCCAGTAAGATTCATGCGTTAAATAAATTCACCGGCGAAACCGTTTGGGACATTGACCGGGCATGGGATCCAAATGGAAAGACCTCGTACAGCACCCCTCTACTATATCGATCTAAGGACGGTCAGACGCAAATAATTTTTAATTCAGCATCCAGTGGAATGACAGCGATCAATCCACGCACGGGTGAAACGATCTGGCAGCTACCAGACTTATTTCCAAAAAGAACCATTGGGTCGCCCATTCTAGTCAGCGACTTAATCATAGCCAGCTGTGGAGATGGCAATGCAGGCCACTTCCTGGCAGCAGTTCGACCACCCTCCAAAAAAGGTGGCGTACCTGAGGTGGTTTATAAAATCCAGAAGTCCGCACCCTATGTGCCGACACCCGTCGCCAAGGATAATAAACTCTTCCTGGTGAGTGATGGCGGCATAGCCACCTGCATCGACGCCCCCACGGGTGAGGAAGTCTGGAAAGGCAATTTACGTGATACCTTTTTCAGTTCACCCATTCGAATCGACGATCGGATTTTTGCGGTATCGCGACGAGCGGAAGTGGTGGTTTTCAAAGCGGACGATTCGTTTGAAATACTGGGACGTACTTTGATTAATGAAGCCACCCACTCTACACCCATCGTGGATAACGGTCGTTTGTATCTGCGCACGGTTTCGAAATTGTATTGTTTAGCAGGAAAGTAGATTATGAAAGGTGACGAATCTTAAGATGAAAATCCCGGTAAGCTTAACCCTACTGTTCACCACCCTTATTTCGTATTCCTTAACCGCTGCCACCATCATGACTGTGAGCGGCCCCATTGACTCTCAAGAATTGGGGATGACCTTGGAACACGAACATATTTTAGTGGATTTTATTGGGGCGGAAGAAACAGGTTATCACCGCTGGGACCGTGCAAGCGTGAAGAAACAGGTTTTAGCTCACCTTCTCCAGGCACGATCATTGGGATTCAATAGTCTGGTGGAATGTACGCCTGCATTCCTGGGTCGCGATCCGCTTTTATTGAAGTCATTGGCCGAGGAAACAGGACTGAACATAATCACCAATACCGGCTACTATGGGGCCCGAGAAAATAAGTTTATCCCCTCGGACATTCAGAAACTGACGGCCGATGAGTTGGCTGAGTTGTGGATCAAGGAATTCAAGACCGGAATTGAGGGAACGGGCATCCGTCCCGGATTCATCAAGATCGGCGTTGATCGTGATCCTGAATTGTCAGCCATGCACGAGAAACTTTTGAGAGCGGCGTGCAGAACCCACCTGGCAACCGGACTTACGATCGCATGTCACACCGGACCCACGATCGCTATTTTTCAGATGGCCGGAATACTGCAGGAAGAAGGAGTCGCTACAGATACACTCATTTGGGTGCATGCCACTCAGGATACTCCCGAGAATCAAATCAAAGCAGCCGAAATGGGATTATGGGTTTCCATAGACAATGTAACCGATGCGGACAATCGTATCGAGTATGTGGCGACAGGCTTAAGCAGGTTAAAGGAAGCGGGCTTACTTCATAGAGTTCTCATTTCCCACGACGCAGGCTGGTACCGACCCGGAGAACCCGATGGCGGCAGTTTTCGCCCCTACACAGCCATCTCTGAAAAACTGATTCCTAAACTTCAATCAATGGGTTTTAACCAAGCAGACTTGGATCAACTGTTGGTTGAAAATCCCAGCCGGGCATTTGCGATTCAGATCAGAAGGTAGGCGGTAAAAAGACATCATCACAGGGAAGAAATTCTTGTCCTCCCACAACGGAAACATCGTTTACAAATAACCGTTGGAAGAATCGTTTTGCGTCTCCAAAAGATTGACTGTGTTTCAGAATGCAGAGGAGCCCATCAGACATGCCACGGTGATAACTGATACCAAATTCGATTTGGTATCAGTTAAAGAACGAACAGGAATTGGATTGAGCGACGTTTCATAAGACTCGGTAGAGCGAATAAGTGTGGCTGCTGTATGGCAAATGCATCTTGTGGGTCCTGCGGATCATTTCAAAAATAGATAAACAAGCCAATCCCGGCAATCATGAAGCAGATTTACCTGCCTTCGTTGAACAACAAATAGGTCCCGGACTTTCCAGCCAACGCCAGGTCTAGATCTCCATCACCATCGAGATCATGGGTACTGATCTGCAAACCAATGCCAACAACACCCGAGTCATCGATAGTATGGCGTTCAAATGAGCTACTGGATTTGTTCCAATCATAGTAATAAACCACGGATGGATCGGTGCCTCCTTCGTCCCTTCCATTGTGGGCAAAAACCCGTTTCCCAGTGATAAGCTCATCTTCACCGTCTCCATCAATATCGGCCCAATGTAATGCATGGGGCTGGGAAAAAGAATCGTCGATCAGGTGTTCCTTCCATTGGGGTTCTCCCTTCGAATCCACACCCTGACCTTCCCACCAATAAAGTCCATAAGCATGGCCTTTCCCCCAGATAACATCATTGATTCCATCTTCGTTCATGTCGCGAACAAGACAAGGAACCGAGGCATGCCAGTTTTCACCACCGTGGGGATGCCAGATCCATTTCTGGCCAAGCGGGTCTCCTTCGGGGCGTTCGTACCACCCCATACCCACCATAATGTCTTCACGTCCGTCACCATTGATATCACCAAAAGCCAGACCATGGCCGTTGCCGGAATCGCCGATGAGATGTTTCTTAAGCGTAGGCACCCATTGTTTTTCGGTAACCATCTTTTTGTCTTTGACCACTTGAACTTCCCGCTCCTCTGAGGAAAACGACCATATCGCCATGGCGTTCTTAACATTGTAGCTATTCGTGATCCACTCAGGGATGCCGTCGCCATTGATATCGTGCATCATGGACCCTTCGTTTTGGCTTAACCCGGTATCAGCTAAAAAGTGTTTAATAAACTGGTGCCCAAGCGAAAGGCGAGCAGGTCCCGGATTTTCATACCAGTGGACTTCGGTTGGCTGAAATGACCCCGCAACAACATCCATATGCCCGTCTTTATTTACATCGTAGGCGAAGTCTCCATTGGATTGTACATAACCATTCCAATCGTCGAATCCACGAAGAGGATGACTGATGTAATCGGGAGCCGGATACCAATTTCTTCCTGCCGAGATATCGGGTAATCCATCTCCATTAAAATCGGCTACCGCGATTCCTTCGTTAGCGTCCAAAGCCAGTTGTTTAACCGTCCAACGGATCTCCCCGGATTTGGAACAGCCGAGAAACAGTAGTGAGAGAAAAGAGAATAAAATGAGAATTGTTTTCATGGGGTTACTATAGAAGAAGTGAAAAACTATTTGTTGGGGTTCGCGACGAAGGGTCGCAACGAACCTCCGTAAGCATCTTTTTTGATATCTGTTCTTAGTCGCATGCTGAAGAGAACAGAAGCGTATTCAGGATCATGGGCAACATTTTCCAGTTCATCCGGATCCTTTCGCAGGTCGTGCAGAAATTCGTAAGGCCCGTCCTGATCGAAATAACGGGCATATTTATAGTTGCGATCTCTCAACCCTTCCCACGAAAGCAGGGGCCGCAGGGTCACATGCTCATGAAACATCTCTGAACGCCAAATGGCAGGAGTTTCACCAGCGACCATTCCGGAAAGGTCCAGGCCTTGATAACGTTCAGGAACAGGAACGCCTGCCCAGGATAGAAACGTGACCGGCAGATCAAGATTCATGGCAAATTGATCTACAACCCGACCTCCGCCTTTCTTTTGCCTTGGATCATATACAATCAAGGGAACGCGTAATGACTGATCGTAGTGCGACCATTTACCGGCAAACCCTCGATCACCCAGGTAGTAACCGTTGTCTGCTGAATAGACTATGATAGTGTTATCAGCCAAGCCTTCGTCTTCGAGAACTTTTAAAACGCGCGCAATGGCATTGTCCAATCCACTTATCATGCGCAGGTAGGCTCGCATGTTGATCTGGTATTTCTCGGGGGTATCCCACCGCCAATGGAATCGTTCACGATTGATAGACGCTTTCAAAAAATCGGGATGATTTTCGTAAATGGCTGGATCATTCAATCGCGGCTCCGGCATGACCAAGTCGTCATACATTCCATCAACCGCTTTCGGCCATGGGAAATGACCAATGCCCGGACGCTTATCGCGGTCCTCAGCATGGGCCACATTGAACCAAAGATTTAGAAGGAAGGGTTTATCCTTGGGTTGTGATTTTAAAAATTTAACCCCGCCATCAGCGATGAGTTCGGTGGTGTGCCGTTTGGATCCGTCTGGCTGATCCTTAAAGTAGGGATTTCTAAAGATGCTCTCAAACTCGTCGAAATGATCTTCCGGTTTATAACCTTTGGGCATTTTGGCGTGCCACTTTCCGTAATGACCCGTCCGATAACCCGCATCCATCAACCTATCCGTAAACAAGGTGGATACGGCGTCAGCTCGGGCAGCATCGGGTTGATCCGCTTTACCAAAAGAACGAGCCGTGAGACCGCATAGAATAGAGGTCCTGCTCACCCAGCAGATGGAGTGACTTACATACATGTTTGTAAAGCGCACCCCTTGGTTTGCCAAGCGGTCGATCGTGGGTGTTTTCACGATAGGATGTCCGGCGATACCCAAAGTATCGTGCCGCTGATCATCGGCGAAAAAGAACAGGATGTTCGGAAGTGAAACATTTTCTTCGGCGGAGTGACAAACCGAGCCGAAGAGAATAACAAACAGGAAGGAAACCGGGCAGCGCATAGGGAAACTATTGAGTAGGCTCCCAGATGTGTCCAAATCTTTTACGGTTGGCAACCTTGTTCATCGATTTCCCTGAACCCGAGATTGGTAGGGCGACTGCGTCCTCGCAGTGCCGTGTATTTCCGGGACCTTCGGCGGCGATGCGGGGACGCACCTGCCCTACCTGCTCGTCTGTGGAAACCGTAAATCAGTTGCGCTAATTTCGTGGCTCCCCACTCTTTTAATTAAATCCCCAACTACATCGGAGCTATTCGCCTGGATCCCACGTCTGTGGTTGAAAGCACATGATTATCGAAGCTTTCGTAAATAAGCTCATGCTTTAGGGACTGATGCTCAGGACTGTCCCAAAGGTTGTTGTGCTCCCAAGGATCGGATGCCAGATCATAGAGTTCACCCAGTTTCAAACCGTGGTAAACGCATAACTTGTACTGTCCTCGCCGGTACATGGTTGCGAAGGTTCCATTGCCGTCCGTGAAATGGGCATCCACCGCATCAAAATATTCACAACGAACCGAATCGCGGATCTGCTCTCCACTGGCCTTTCCTTCGAGATGTGAACGCAGGGAGTTGCCTTGAAAATACTCGGGAATCTCGAGGCCTGCAAAATCAAGAATCGTCGCTGACATATCCAGCAGTTCCACAAGTCCACCGACCTGGACGTTTTGCTGAACGACACCCGGCCAACTAAAAATAAGAGGCACACGGACAAGACCTTCATAAAACCGGCAGCCTTTTAATATGAGCCCGTGATCTCCCAACGCTTCACCATGGTCGCTGCTGAAAACAATTAAGGTATTGTTCCGCTGATCCGAATCGTCCAAGGCTTGTAAGAGACGGGCAAACTGGTCATCGATCTGGGCTATCATGGCGTAATAAAGCGCTTGCTCTTTCTTGCCATCGAACTCAGCCGGGCTTCGATATACTTTAGAGGCTTTTTGAAAGTCCGCCCCTTTCAGTTTTTCGTGCATGACCCGGTCTGATTCCTTATGGTGTGCGCCCGGCATGTCTTTCGGATCAAACCGGTCGGCATACTCTTTCGGCGGAACAAAGGGCGGATGAGGATCGTAAATATTGACCGTTAGAAACCACGGCTGGTCCTCATTCCGGGAAATGAATTCAATCGAACGGTCGGTCGCCCAGGTTGTTTGATGAAACTCGGGGGGAACGTTATCCGGGCTGGCACGCAACGCATCGAGGTCTCCCCCTTTCTCCCTGACCCAGTCCGCGTAATCGTGTCCCTCTTTCCAATCATCCCGTGGAGCATGGCTGAATTTCCAATAGCTATAGCCGTCGTCGAGACGAGGCTCGGTGCGAAGACCCGAACTCGTGAGGTGAAACTTTCCGACATTGCCACACACATAACCAGAGTCAGCCAACAGCTTGGAAATCAAAGGAGGCGCATCCGCGGGCCAGGTGTCGTTACCGTTGCGCGTGTTGTGAACGCGTGACGGGTACAAACCGGTCATGAAACTCGAACGACTTGGCGTGCAAATAGGGCTCTGACAATAGGCGTGGGTAAAGGCGGTCCCCTCTTGAACGAGCTGGTCAAGGCGTGGAGTTTGCACATAGGGATTTCCCAGCGCACCGATGGTGTCGAAACGTTGTTGGTCAGTGCAGTAGAAAAGTATGTTGGGTCGTGCCATAGTTCAGAAGTCTCGCCGGACGTAGGAAAAGGCGGCACCGCGAGGACGCGATTGCCCTACCCCTTTAAGCTTTGTTGGCAGGGAAACTGCGTCCTCGCAGTGCCGTTTCATTTTGGGCAAAAAACTCATTTTTAGTTTAATGTTCAGCGACTGTGGGCATGTCATTAACAAACTTAACATCGGTCCGCCGGAGTTCTTTAATCATCGCTTTACGATAATCTAAAAGCACCTTTTTATAATTCTTATCGAAGGCCAGGTTTTTCAATTCATCCGGATCACTAATCACATCATACAGCTCCTCCGTTTCACCTTCAACCAGGGTTCGGACGTATTTGTAACGGCCCTGACTCAGCATGACATACCAGGGAACTCCTACATCGGGTGGATGAAACAATAACTCTGGTGAATCATTTCCCGGAACACGGTGTGTATTCGATCCAAACTGACGAGCGGTATGGACCATCACAGCGGGATGTTTCCACTGAGCTTCTGGGTCTAGCAAAAGAGGAGTCAGATCATGACCATGCATTTTCCAAGGCATCTTCAAACCGGCCAAAGAGAACAAAGTAACCGGCAAATCTACACCACCTACTTGCGTATCCACAACCGTACCTCGACTGCGATTGGAATCGGCCAGTTTTGGAGGAAGCCGAACAATCAAAGGTGCAGCGATCGCCGCCCGGTAAGGAGCCATCTTGCCTTTGTAGCCATGCTGCCCCCAGGCGAATCCCTGGTCCGATGTAAACACCACAATGGTGTTTTCATCCTGCCCCGAATCCTTCAATGCCTGCAATAGCCGGGCCACTCCTTCGTCGATAGCAAGAACTCCCTGCTGATATTGCCGAATCCAATCTTTCAGCGGCCGACCAGGGGTATCCACCATGCCAACCGGAGTAGGTCCAACCCGTTTTTTTTCAATCGGCTCTCCATTGGGTCCCGGTTCCCACAATTCCCACTGGTTGGCGTAAGCTGGTTTCCCGAGTCTGGGTGGGTAAATATCCTTAATGTCAGGCGTATCGGCATTGGGGTAATCGTCCAAATGACGATCCGCCGGAGTGAACGGACCATGCACGGCACCATAGCACAACCACAGGTACCAGGGCTTCGTTTCGTCCCGTGTTTTTCCTTCAATAAATTCAACCGCCCAATCGGTATAGTTATCTGTTGAGTAGCCTTGAACCTTTACCGGAGGCTGACCATTGATTTCAATCAGTTGGTCGTAATAGTAGTTGGGAGAATTCGCAGGATAACGGGGTCTGTTCCAAACGACCTGGTAGTCCCAGTCCCGCCCATAACCGGTGTCCGTTCCCGTATGCCATTTGCCGATTTGAGCGGTATAGTAGCCTTGTTCCCGAAACGATTTGGGCCAGAACTGACAAAGCTCAGGATCGTACTCACATCCCGGGTACTCTCCTTCCATTCGCATGGATTCAATGGCATGTTGATGTAAACCAGTAAGAAAAGTTGCTCGAGATGGCATACACCACGATCCGATATAAGCATTTTTAAAAAGAACACCTTCCCCTGCCAGGCGATCAATATTGGGAGTATGGGTCCAGTGATAAGCATCGGGATAGGCGCTAACCGTTCTCGTAGACTGATCGTCAGTGTAGATGTAAAGAATGTTAGGATGATCTTTAGCGGAAGCCAGGCACGAAAAGGTCCAAACAGTCAGCACAATAAGTAGTGATTTCATAAGTTTAAGAAGCGGAAAAGAAAAGGAGTGGTTCAATGAAAGGTAGTTATTTATGGATGATAAGGAGAATGCGAAAATTGATTACTAATGCGAACAAAACATGTTTTTATGAAGTTCGTCTGATTGAAATATTCTTCTCAAAGACTTGCCAGGGCAATGGGTCATAGACCCCGAACCATGTATTGGAACAACGGAAGTTTTTCAGCATTAGTCTTTAGTTTCTCAATGATCCATTGGGGGTAATTCGACTCCCCGATAAAACATCCATTGATTAGTCCCCACTGCGTGTTCCCTTCCAATATTTGGATTCCGTCGGGCGTATAAATGATGTCCCATGCAATAGAAAAGCAGTCCGGAAATTCAAGGTGAGCAGCTTTCACAAAAGCTTCCACCTCGGGCCAGCAATCCAGTCGCTTTCCAAAAATTTGCTCCCCCGTCACCGGGTGCGTAGTCGATACTCCCAAGGTTGGAGTTGACCAAACCAGGTTTTCCAAACAATGGGTTTTAAGGTTCATCTTTACCTTAAGCCCCCCTCTCGGACCGTGGTTGATGGGACTATCGCCAACAGGAATAGCTATGTAGTTATGAACCACCTCAATTTCTTTATCAATCGAGCACAGGCTGAGTACTCGTAGCGTACAAACGCCTTCTTCCGACATACCTTCAAAGAAAGAATGATGCTTTGCCGAGGGTTGAAGAATATAAGTCCCTGTTTCCGAAAGGGCTTTGAAATGATCCAGCAGCGATTGCTCGTTGAGACTCTGTTCAAGATGGCTCCATAGCTGAGTGGCTTCCGACCATTTCCAACGTTCAATATTATAGCCTGCCATTCCTTGGCTTAATTTAAAGTAGAGATCTTCTTGGGGAAGCTTTGAGAAGGTCACCTCATCACCTATTCCTCCATTCTTAAAAACGGCATATACAGGGACCATCGCATACCCCAGTTCCATACATCGAAGGTAAAACCTCAATTTGTTATCAACTGCCTCGGAATCCACCCCACGAACGACCGCAACGTTTAATCTTGAGACATCCCGACCCGACAAAAATCGATCGTAATTGCTGTGCTTTCCATACTCGTAGAAGTAGAAGCAGCAAAAGGGCACTGGTCCATAGCCTCGCCAACAAAGAAACCACAATCGCTTACCGAGCTGAGAGATTATACCTACCTTAAAAACCCGTTTCACCTCTCCTGCATTACAGGCCCAATCCATGATATGGCCGAGCAGTGCAACAAACGGCCAGACAAGTGATTTAAAGATCACAATATTCTTGGCGCCACCACTCTTCGTATTGAACCACACAAATCTGCTTCCCAATTTTCGAACAAGTGTCTCATCATTACGAAACCAGTACCAAGGGTACCAGGGCAAAATAAGCGGACAAGCAAAATTGGTGATTTTGTCATACAAAGAATTCTTTCTTACTGCCACTTACACAAAAGAACAAGGGCGACCAAATTCGACAACTTAAAAGAAACAAGATGTCCCAACTTATGCTAACTACTTAAAGAAACCTTTTAACAGGTTAGCCCTGAAAAATCTACACAACCGAACCTTCGACCAGCAATGTCAGCTTGCTGATCCAGACTGATATCGTCGAAAAATCGGAACAATAATAAGAACGATAGAAATACTCACAAAGAGTAAAGCTATGGGACGGGTAACTAACGGAAGAAAACTTCCGTTGGAGGCCATTAAACCGGTTAACAAATTTTCTTCCGCGACAGGAGCGAGTACGAAGCCGATCACAAAAGGCGCCAAAGGAATCTTAAAGTGCTCAAAGGCAAATCCAAGTAACCCGAAAACGATCATGGTCCACACATCAAACATGCGGGTGGAAAGCGCAAATGACCCAACAATACAAAATACCAGGATGACCGGCATCAAAAAACCACGCGGAATCATTGAAAGGCGGGCGAGGTATTTTACGGCGAAAATCATGAAGAAAAACATAAAGAAATTCGCCACAATCATGGTGCCCATAATCGTATAGACCATAGTTGGATTTTGCTGAAAGAGCAATGGCCCCGGTTGCAAACCGTGAACCAATAAAGCACCCAATAAAATAGCATCAATTACACTACCCGGGATACCCAAGGATATCAGCGGAATAAGAGCCCCACCGATGGTTGCATTGTTGGCCGACTCAGAAGCAACAATTGCCGACTCCGCACCTTTCCCAAACATATCTTTCTCTTCAGCTTTGGCCATGGACTTGGCTGCGCTGTAAGCAGCTACCGAACCTATATTCGCTCCGACTCCGGGAAGAATTCCTACCCAGGTGCCTATGACTGAAGATCGCAAAAGATTGATCGCTTGATCTTTCCAATCTTTCAATTTGAAAAACATATCGCCGCGTTTGTGTATCGGAATCACTTCTATCTTTTCCTCGATCTGTCTGATGTCTGAAATTACCTGGCTTATAGCAAACAGCCCTATCAAAACAGGGAGTAACTTAAGGCCTCCATTGAGTTCTTCAAATCCGAAGGTGAGTCGTAGATTGCCGGTTGCAGTATCAATTCCAGGCAAAGTGGCAAGAATGCCACAAAAGGCTGAAAAGAAGGATCGACTCAGAGATTTTCCCCCGACTGAAGCGATGAGAACCAAAGCCATGAGGATGAGCGCAAAAAAATCAAAGGCGCCCAACCGAGTCGAATAAAGAGCGATAGGCGCGGACAAGGTAATAAGAAAGAGCCAGGAAACGAATCCTCCAACAAACGATGCGGTAATACCCAATCCCAGGGCCCGACCCGGCTTACCGGATTTGGCCATAGGGTACCCGTCCAGCGTTGTCATAATGGAAGCCGGCGTTCCTGGCATTCGAAGCAGAGTGGCGGTTATCAAGCCTCCGCTCACGGCTCCCACATACATGCTTATTAAAAGCACAAATGCTGCGACCGGATTCATGCTGAAAGTCAGAGGCAAGGTCAGCGAGATCAACATCGCCCCGGTCAACCCCGGAATAGCTCCAACAATAATCCCCAGAATGGTTCCGACCACCACAAGCAGTATTCCCTGGAGGCTGAAAAGGAAATTGGTGGCTTCGGCTAATCCGTCCATCTGGAATCAGTCGAAAATTGTTCGTAAAAAGACGGTGCAAATGCAGGAGCAAACTTGTTCGCGACTGGAGTCGACAAAGCGCTAAAGAAACATGGAGTCAGTTTCGGAGAAATACGAATGCCATCAAGGGTCCTGAATTTAGTTAACCGAAACCGAATGTAGCAATGATGGTGAAACCATTTAAGCGGGAGACGACAGTAAACCGAACAACAATTCCAGTACCCTTTGATGGTCTCACGACCATGATTACATTTTGAACTTAGTTGCAGAGCAGACCCGAAACAAAGGAAAAGGTCGCGAACAAGTTTGCTCCTGCACAAAGTAATGCACATCGAAATTGAGAATGTTTGGTCAACGAAATCATGAATTTTCTCCAGAGGTCTATTTCTCATTACATATCAAGGCAGAGACACCGTAAAGATTTCGGTAAACACATAGTGAAGTCCGAAGGACATCAGAAAAGTAATTTCCAACAAATACACCACTTTGGTTTTTTGGAGCCCGTTCAGCATCGTCGCACAGATCAACACAAACAGAATCGTTGCCCAAACGAATGATATAAAATCCAATGCCATTACTGCAACGTAAACGACAACCAGGGCAATCGTCTTCCACGCCAGGTCAAAGCGTTTCGGAATCGATTCGATTGATTCGGATTTTACTACAGGAGTTGTAAGGCAACTCCTTATTATTCCCGCTCCAAAAACAAGTAATGCACCTATCGTCCAAGCAACCACGTTTGGCAACTCGAGCATACGGGGCGGATCGAATTTTGAAAAATATTCCATACGCTGATCGATTTTCTCTTGAAGCTCCTCGCCCACAATGACTCGAGGTAAAATCTTGAACTCATCCATGCGTGTTCTCACATAGTCGGTTTGCATCGCCTTATCCAGCACCTTGCTAAAATAGCGGACAATTTCAGGATCGGTACCTTTGGGGAACCACCAGTAGTGCAGATTAGTGGAAGTGACAGGAAACCCCAATTCGTTGGCTGTCGGTACTTCCGGGATACTCGGGTCACGCCTATCGTCAAACAAGGCCAATGGCCTCAACCCATTATCCTTGAAACTAATATACTCACTCACCGAAAAAAATGCAGCATCCATGTGCCCGCCAATAAGAGAAGCCAAACGATTTGCGCCACCTCCCGCCGATACGAAACGGAATTTTGTCCCTGGAACCGTGGCCTCAAGATTCAAATAAGCAAAATACGTGGGCGTGTTCAGATTAGAGCCTAGAATAATCTCGTTCGGCCGTTTTTTTGCATCGGCCATAAATTCGCTCAAAGTGTAGTAAGGCGATTCATTCGGGACCAGGATCATGAGCGAGAATTCACCGGTAGCTGCCACAGCCTCGAATGATTCCGGGCCATAACGCGATTGACCGGTAAGTTTAGCCGTCATGATGGCTTCGTGAAGACAAAGAACCGTATAGCCATCATCGCGCGCATCCCGCACATAATTAATTCCGATAGTAGAACTGCCCCCGGCTTTGTTCACAATAACCAGCGGTTGAGGCATCAGATCGTAGTCATTTACTGCCTTCTGGAAAATCCGGGCGAAGGTATCGGAAGCGCCTCCTGGATTGAACGGGACTACCACCTGAATCGGTTTTTGAGGATAGTCGTCCCCAGCACCGGAATTCACGAACAGGTATTGGAACGCCGTATAAAGGATCAACAATCCAACCAACCCATGCCAACCCACAAAATAAGCCCGACGATTCATAAAGGACCAAATAAAGTTCGAACAGGAGCCACAGCACAATTACGAAAACCAGAACTGCTTCGCTGACAATGAAAAAGTTTGGTCAACGCCCACTGCACAACATTCTTATCGCCTATTTCGGTGCACATCAGGATCCAGTGTGTTGCCACGGAAGTTCCTTAACTATTTACTTAACAACGTTCCTTTCAGTCACTTGATCCACCATTGGCGGAACGGGACCGCCACGCGAACAGGCATTTTTTCTTTTTTTCAAACTCATCTGAAGCGGACCGCTCGCCGAGCGGTCCGATATCATGGAAGGTTGGTTCGTTTATTACCAATCAACTTCAAAGATGCCAAGCTGGGGCTTGGCGTTCCCGGGGGGGAATGCAGTTTCGGATTTCGGGTCTGATTCTTTGACTGAATAAATGATTCTGTACCCATGATTCTGTGAAAAAGAAATACTTTCAGTTTTTGCGTAATTCCGCGCTTTTCGTAGTTAAATCATTTTTCTTAGTAGTTTGTTTCTCTGTCGGTAGCAAAATCATTACCTGTTATTTGTGTCAATTGGTCCATTCGTGGTTAAGTTTTTTCTCTAAAAAAGCTAAACTTTCGCTACCATTACGAAATACTCCGAAAACCAGGCAAATATGGCCGTTTTCCACGGTAAATACGCAATCATTCTTAAAACTAATAATGAAACCACTGGAACTTCGGAGCTTTTCTGCCAAAAACAGGGTTGCTTTGAAGGCGCAACGCCCCATAGTTTTTAGAAATGCTTTACAACTAGTTCGATTTGGTAGTTAATACCAATTAGTCGCTCCCAACCCACATTGGGCTACATCAATTCACTTTTCTTCCACACTGTTAATAAACCACTAGACACACCCTTCCCACAATGGGCTTCAATAAATCAATTTTCTTTCACTTAATAGTTACGCCCACACACTGGGCTTCAACATTCCATTTTTCTTCCACTTTGTAAAAAGCACGCCCTTCCCACAAAGGGCCTCATAAATCTTCAACTCTGTTTTTGTACCGCAATCTGTCCGCGTGGCTCCTCCAGGCAAAGTACAAATACAGGATTACCCATAATCAACCTCTACATCACACAAATAAACCACACCACTATATGAAACAAACTAACAACCACCTGGACGACTGGCTAGGAGCCATGTCACACAAAGGACTATTTTTTGTCCTTGGATTACTGCTGACTCCACTGAGCATTTTCGCTCAAGAAGATGACAATGAAGATGACATCTTTGAGATTTCGCCCTTTGTGGTTGAGGACGATTCGGATATCGGTTACCTCGCCTCTCAAACCATGGCCGGAGGCCGTCTCAGAACGGATCTCCGCAATGTGGGATCCTCCATTCAGGTGGTAACCGCTGAATTCATGGAAGATATCGGCGCCACCGGTATTGACGAACTCCTGCAATACACCACCAGCACGGAAGTCGCAGGAAACCTGGGTAATTTTACCGGAGTTAGTGAAGGCCTGGACGGTCAGGTCAATACCGGTGGAGCCCGCGGCAACCCGGACGGTACTTCCCGTGTTCGTGGTCTGGCAGCTCCCGACCGGACAAGAAACTTTTACAAAACCGACATCCCTTTCGATACTTACACTACGGAGCGTATCGATATCAATCGGGGTGCCAATTCCTTCCTTTTCGGCTTGGGGTCACCCGCCGGTTTGATCAACAACGGCATTACCCGCGCCAACTTTAATGATTCCGGGCAAGTGGAAATTCGAATTGGCAGCGGCGGCAAACGCCCCTCAGTTCGCTTGTCGGGCAATTACAATAAAGTCCTGATCGAAGACAAGTTGGCAATAAGAGTAGCATACCTGGATGACAGAACCCAGAACCGCCAGAGACCCACCTACGAAGATGACAAACGCTACTTCGGAACGGTCACCTGGCAACCATTCGGAAGCCCCAACACCGTCATTCGCGCTTATTTTGAAACCGGAAGTATCGACGGTAACGCGGCGGATACGGTTGGTCCGGTGGAAAACTTATCTAGTTTCTTTGAAGCCGAAAACTATCCCAGAATGTCGTTTGATACGGTTGCTAACGCTAGAAACTTCAACCACGTCGAAGGACCCAATAATGAGAGAAACTCCAGGCCAGACCGAAATCCGGATGGTCTTCCTCTCAGAGACATTGGCCACGGGTCAGAAATAGAAAATGCTATCGGTGTTGGTTGGGGACTTATCTGGGATGGTTCTAACGGCCGGTATCCATCTGGAACGTTTAATGGAAATATCCGTGGTGCGGATCAGACGAATGGGCGTACGACTGGGAAGGCTAATCAGATTACGGGCCCGAATCCTTTTTGGAAGCCAAAAACGTTCTTCGGAAGAACGGCCCATATCTGGATGCTCGGCCATGGTAATTACTCTCAAACCGCCGGTGAAGGGAATGCCTTCAGAGGCCTGACTGACCTCGAAATCTTTGACTTCTCCAAATACAATTTGGGTTGGGATAACGATTTTTACACCCGGGACTTTGACAACTATAACATCTCGCTCGAACAGGTACTGTTTAATGGCAATGTCGGATTTGAATTTGGCTACGACTTTCAGACCTTGTATCGTTCGGATTTCAATGCATTCAGTAATGGGGCCGCTCGCATTACCCTTGATATTAATCGTTCACTACCGATACCGAATGACCTCAATTACGCGGAATCCGGAGATCTCAGTTACCCTGAAAACCCCAACTTCGGCCGCGTCTGGATTGAAACCAATGGCAATTTCCGGGAATCCACTTTCGATCGTGAAACAGCCCGATTCACCGGTTTCTTGAAGCACAGCTTTAGAGAACAACTGGATGAGAGCTTCTTAGGCAAGATTCTGGGAAGCCACACGATAACTTCTCTTCTCGATGATTATACTGAGGAAGAGAGATTCGTTCCTTGGCAACTCTCCTCGTTTGCCGACCAGGATCCAGGCATTCATCTAGGCCATCCCGATGCGGGGATAGCAAATAACGGTCAAAGGAATATACGTAATATAGTCTATTTAGGCCCTCCACAATTGGCTGCCTTTACCGACCCAAGCTTCACGATGCAGGACCTCGAATTTGGACCGGCAATGTTCGACCTGCGGGGTGTAGCCGGCATGGAATTCGATCACATTTATTGGGACATGGGTCCTGATGCTACTCGAGAAAATACAGGCGACGATCTTAACGATAACGGCAATGAAGGATTTAAACTCGGTAACTTAATACCCAATCTCACTCCGCACAAGAATCACCGCATTCAAAAAACCGAGGTCGAATCAGTTGCGTTCAATTCACAGTCTTTCCTCTTTGACAATCTTCTGGTTGTTAACATGGGATGGCGCAACGATAAGGTTAAAACCTGGTTGAACACGGAAGCGCAAGTTATGGGAATAGAAGAAATTCCCGACCTGAGCGAACAGGGCTGGAATCTAACCAGCGGACATGCCACTTTTAGAGAGATCGATTCTGAAATCTTCGGCTACGGCGGCGTATTAAACTGGCCGCATCAATTGATCAAATTACCCAGTGGCGTGGATATCGCGTTCCACTATAATGAGACCGAGAACTTTGTTCCCGCTGCCACCCGGGTCGATCAATTCCGCCAACCACTGGAATCTCCGTCAGGTTTGAGTAAGGACTGGGGTGTCACCCTCTTCCTCTTCGATAACAAAGTGGTTTCCCGCTTCAATTGGTATGATGCAGACCTCAAGGGTGCAACCGCGAACTTAGGGGGAGTGTTTAACGGATCCATCCAACGAATGTTCACACACTGGGGTTCTGCAAACGCCGATATTCAGCGTGCCGACGCTAATGCTGACGGCGTTATCGATCCGTCATTCATCGAGGAAAATAGAGAGATAGAGTTGGATGAAGACGATCCGGGCGTGATCATTGGCCAAGAAACAGACGAGGAAGTTATCGCCCGATTAGCCCCGAACTTTGAGCGAACCATCGCCGACAGGGATGCTATAACACCCTACTTAACCGATGATCTGAAAGCTTCATACAATTTCCGCTTGAACAACTCTGGAACTGTTGAAGTACAACCCGCAGGTGGAGTGTCTGATACCCAGGATATACAAGCCAAAGGCTTTGAGTGGGAATTGACCATGAATCCAACCAGAGCCTGGCGGGTGTCCCTCAACTTCGCCGATACGGAAACCGTTCTGACAAATATCGGGCCACGGATGACCAAACTTTTTAATGAATTCTGGATTCCAATCATTGAAGATTTCGGTGACCTCGACTGGAACAATCCCATGGGACTGAACACCGGAAATACTTTAAAAGAACAAGTGAATGCGGACGTCCTGGAATACCTGGAGCAGAAAGCACAAGAGGGAACACCTACAAAGGAACAACGCCGATACCGGGTTAACTTTGTAACGAACTACCGCTTTAACGAAGGATTCCTGCAAGGATTCTCAGTTGGGGGTGCCGCCCGGTGGCAAAGTGACAACTCTGTAGGTTTTCCACTCATCCCAAGAGAGGACGGCATCGTTCAACCTGATGTGGACAATCCCTGGCTGAATGAGGATGTCTACAACTACGACCTCACATTCGCCTATAGGAAAAAGATCACCGATAAGATCAATTGGACCATTCAACTGAATATCCGGAATCTTCAAAACCTGAGGAATGACGACATCAGCACCATTCGCCGCCAACCTAATGGCGATGTAGCTCGTATTCGCTTCGATCCACCTTCTCAGTTCCTTCTGACGAATACCTTCCGCTTCTAATCGGAACCAAATAGTTTTAAATCCCCAAGGCCCGGTGGAAACGCCGGGTCTTTTTGTTTTCGATCATAAATTTCTTGAGTGATTAAAAATATCCTAATTTAAAATGAAGAATAATAGTTTGCTCATGCGCGATACCTGAGATCCAAAAAGAACGGATGTTTTGTAACCCACCCTGATAGCTTTACGTTAATAATTCTAATAACCCCAATTGAATCCTAATGAAATCTCCCTTATATCCAACCCTCGCGGCCACCTTACTGGCATGCTTGATATTAACAACTGACCTTCAAGCTGCCAACAGAGTCGTACTGAAAGCGCAAGCCTCAGAAGACTTTGTCAAGGCCAGGGCCCTGGATCCTACCAAGAAGATTCAGACCTATCAGTTTATGAAGGGGAATGTCCATGTGGGTTTAACCAGCGATCCTTCGATGAAGGGTATTCCATTTGAGAGTATTTTAAATGATCTCGCCATAAATCTCCAAAAAGAAGGCTTCTACATGCATAAGGATAAAAGCAAAGGAGATTTGCTAATTGTCGTTCATTATGGAGTTACCGATGTGGAAATATCCTACGAAGAATTTATGGGCTACAATACGGAGGAAGATTTTGGACTCACAGATGAAGTATTTAGCGCTGGTGCTGGTGGAGCTGCGATTGACTTCGCCACCATCGACGCCATTAACTCAGCAAGCTTTAATCTGGGATCATCCGCTACGGGTGCTACATCGAATAGACAAGGGGAATTTTACAAAGCCCAACTTCTCGGTATGGAGCGTGCTTATAGTGATAAAATTACACAGGGTGAGGAACACGACCTCAAATCTATGCTCGCCGAAGAAAGATACTTCATCGTTTTGATGGCGTATGATTACACAAAGTTCAAAAATGCGGAGGCGGAACTCTTATGGAGTACCCGCTATAGCATAAGAACGTTGGGCCAATCTTTTGGAGAGGCCATACAAGAATTGAACTACATCGCATCTGACTATTTTGGAAAGAACATTGAGGGCTTGACCAAACAAAGAGTGACAGATGAATCCCGCGTTAAAATGGGTGAGATCGAAGTTCTAAAAGATCAAAAGATAGAAAATACCGATCCAAAATAGCCAGATCGGCGCAAAATCAAAGAGATTTTAAGATTCAAAAATGCCCAGTGAAAACACTGGGCATTTTTTGTAGATGGAAGGCAAATTAACTCACACATGTCGCACTTAAAAAGGTAGGGCGGTTTTGCCAAAACCGCCGATTCCAAGACGGCTCGCTCAGGCTTCGCATCGCTACGACCCGACACAGTCGGCGATCGAGCCCTACCTAAATCAAAAGATTGTGACTATTTATCGTTTAACTGCTCTAGATTACATCAACTTTTCTTCACTCCTTTTCAGTCTTCAACTTGTGATTCCCCGTGGTCTCTGCCACGGGGTTGGTGATTGATGGGAAAGTTTGAGCATCCCGAAATCGGCAGCAAGCTACCTTCCTACAGTTGAGTTGCGATGGTAGTCTGTAGGAGTGGAGCTTGCTCCCGATCCGAACATCAAATGTGTGCGCTTCGTCATTTGGAAGAAATGAGAAAAATAAGATAAAAGCTAGCATTTGATTCGTTGTTTTAGTCTTTCATACCCTGTGGTCTCTGCCACAGGGTCTTGATTCCCACCGTCACAGTTTTTCCACGATCACATAGTAAGCACCCAACTGCTCATCATCCTCGGTATGAAAGTAGGCCTCGATGAATGTCTTACCCTCGGGTAAAGTCATATTGAAAGTAGTTCCTTCCCCGCCGGTGACTTGCTTCTCTGAGGTTTGATCTCCGACTTTAACGGTAGCGGTTTTGAGTTTGAGGCTTTTGCCTGGAGTTTCGCGAAAAGCCTTCAGGCCATCGACTGGTTTGCCCGGTGCCAACGGAGCATCCATGTCCAAACCTGTCTCACGAGGCCAGCGTCGCAAAGTGAGTTTGTAATCACCGGCTTCGGCAATCTTTACCGCCCAGATACCGGTATAGCCATATCCGAGCTTTGCTTCTCGAATGGCGCTCTGGTGCCAGGGAACTCCCAAGTTACCAGTCAACCAATCATGAGCCGTCAATTGAGCAGGATTGTCAGAAGGGTGCCCTAAAGTGATAGTGGCGAATTTTTCAAATGCCGGTTGCAGGCTCTCCCACCAGACATCGTAGTCTCCACGAAGACGAGCCACCACGTTAGGATGGTTAACGGCAACATCGGTTTTCTGTCCAGGGTCGATGTTCATATCGTATAACTCTTTACCATCAATGAGTCGCCAGCGCCGAGTCATCACGCTGCTGGATTTCCACTTGATGGGATCCTGAACTCGCTGCGAGTCGGTGATAATAGTCCGGTCGGGCCAGGGCGTGGGTTGTTGAAAAATGAGTGGCGCCAAAGATCTTCCATCCAAAGCGTAGTCCAATGGTGCCTCCAAACCACACAAATCGACAAAGGTAGGTAACATGTCGATATGCGCGCTGAGTTCTGGGATATCGCGCCCTTCGGCCAGACCTCCTTTGGGCCAATGCATAAAGAAGGGAACCCGGTGGCCGCCTTCATACTGACTGCCTTTTTTTGCACGCATGCCCGCGTTGAAGACCTTTTCACCAGTAGCGGTACCATTGTCCGTGGTGAAAATAAAGATGGTATTTTCAGCCAAACCTTTCTCAGACAGAAAAGCTCGCAACTTGCCGACATTCTCATCGGCGTTGGCAATCATACCGAAAAATATGGCCTCTTGGTCACTGATGCCTTTCCCCTGGTAGGGTTTCCAATATTTGTCTTCTACGTGGAAGGGACCATGGGGTGCGTTCGTGCAAATGTAGGCAAAGAATGGTTTTCCCTTGGCTGCGCTATCCGCGATAAAGGTTTTGGCAGAATCAAAAAATACATCCGAACAATAGCCTTTATATTTCTGCGGTGTCCCATTGTGCCAGTAGGTATCATCAAAATAAGAGTTATCCCAGAAATCCGGTGTTTGCCCTACTCCACCGCCACCGTGTCTGACTACTTCCTGAAAGCCACGGTCTTCCGGACGATAGGGATAGTTGTCTCCCAAGTGCCATTTCCCAAACATTCCTGTTGCGTAACCCGAGTCCCCAAACACTTCTCCCAAGGTGGCCTCTCCTTCAAACAACATGGAACGCCCCATGATCGTATGCCAAGGTCCTGCCCGGTTCGTATAATGCCCACTCATCAACGCACCGCGAGTCGGAGCACAAGTGGGAGTCACATGATAGTTGGTTAGCCGCAGGCTCTCTGCATAGAGGGCATCGATCGCCGGTGTCTTTAAGATCGGGTTTCCGTGTGCACTTATGTCTCCATAACCCTGGTCATCGGTCATAATAAACACAACATTGGGTCGCTCATTGGCAGCAGTCGCCATCCCAGAAACAGCGAAAAACAAGGCGAACAGAAAACAATGTAGAGATCGGGACATAATCAGAGTAGATTGATTGTTGAATTCAATAAACCAAAATGGATACAGACAGCCAATAGAAGTAGACAAATCAATTATCTGTTTTTGTTCATGAGTATCCTTTCAGGACCAAGCTCGAAAATGACCCCATTTATCCATAGATAGGATTGCCCGGATTAAAACAGGACTATTGAATGCGATCTTCTTTAAAGCCTTCGCCACACCAAGCGAACGCCTACTTGCAATATATAAAATACATAACCTGTCATCATGCTCATTGGAATCTCTCCCGTATTAAGCCCTGAATTGTTAAACGCTCTTTACCGTATGGGGCATGGCGACGAGATCGTCCTGGCAGACGCTCATTTCCCGGGAGAAACGTTTAACCAGAATGTCATTCGGGCTGATGGTCTCAAAATCGCACCGCTCTTGGAAGGAATCGTTCCGCTGTTTATCCTGGATCAATACGTCGACAACCCCCTCGCCATGATGGCGGCCGTCCCAGGAGATGAACTCGATCCCACTGTCGAGACAGGGTATATGAAAGCGATACACACTTCCTGGCCAGATATCACCGCACCCGAACGAGTCGAGCGCTTTGCCTTTTACGACCGGGCGCGCAGCGCCTTCGCGGTCGTCATGACGGGAGAAACCGCCAAGTATGGGAACATTATTTTGAAAAAGGGCGTAACGCCTTGCTAGAAAATCGTCCTCCTACTCCTACTCCTACTCCTACTCCTACTCCTACTCCTACTTCTACTCCTACTCCTACTCCTACTTCTACTCCTACTCCTACTCCTACTCCTACTTCTACTCCTACTCCTACTCCTACTCTTCCTCTAC